>NZ_JBSFWR010000018.1:0-101497 GCF_053594915.1 Kitasatospora sp. NPDC002543
GCGCATGGGCGCCGTGTGGCCGTTTCGTGATCCTCAAGTTCCGCTCAGATGGGCTGACGGCGCGCGGGCCAGAGCTGGCCGGGGCCGCCGAACGTTGCGGTTCCTGGGGTGGGCGGGTGGGTGAGCACATTCTGCTTTGTTTTGGGCGGGCCCGCGTCCTTGGATGCGGGCCCGCCCATTCTTGTATGTTCCATATTGGCCCGTATGAATTCTTCCCCTGCCGTGACGGTAATCGCGGCAGGGGCAGAGAATTCCACCATGCCTCTTGTGGCCTGGCCTGGGGAATTCGGGTCAGCGGGCGGCGGCGCGTTGGAGGGCGCTGGCGAGGAGGGCGAGGTCGGTGGGGCCGTTGCCGAGTTCGCGGACGGGCCGGCGGGCGGGCGGGGCGCCGAGCTGGAGCGGGTCTATGGCGACGACGGTGGGCCGCAGGGTGGCGGTGCGCGGGATGCGGCCGCTGATCCGGGCGGTCTGGAAGGCGCTGACCCCGCCGTCCGGGAGGCGGAGGTAGCCGCGGCCGGGGGTGTCCTCGGGCAGGGCGGCCGCGTCGCCGAGGTGGATCAGCAGGTCGGAGTCGGCCGGGTCGTCGGTGCGCAGGGCGATGCGGAGCAGCGCGGCCTCGTCGACCTCGCTGCCGGCGCTCTCCTCCGGCCGTCCGGTGGCGACGGCGAGGTGGACGCCGAGCGGCCCGCCGCGGCGGGCGACGGCGGCCAGCGCGCGGGCGAGCGGGCGGCCGACGGGGGAGGTGGGGGAGAGCAGCGCGTCGTAGTCGTCGACGACGACGACCAGCCGGGTGGGGGCGGGCGAGGGCCCGGTCGGCCGGGGGGCTTCCGCGCTGCGCGGCGGGATGATCCGGGGTGTGGTGGCCGCTCCGCCGCCGACGACGGCGGGCACCGGTACGGCGTCCGCCTCCTGCTCGTCCAGGCTCTGTGCGTCCAGGATGCGCGCGGCGTGCCAGGAGGCGAAGTCCAGTCCGTCGAACAGCCGCTCCCGCAGGGCGAGTTCGTCCTCCAGTGCCTCGGCGGCGAGCAGCGCGGCGCGCGGGTCGGCGGCGGCGTTGACCCGCCCGGTGACGTGCGGCAGCTCGGTGCAGCCGTCCAGCCCGTCCTGGCCGTCGGTGACGGCCCGGCCCTCGATGATCGTGACGGTCAGCCGTTCGGGCCGCTCGGAGACGGCGAGCGAGGCGACGAGGGTGCGCAGCAGTTCGGTCTTGCCGGAGCCGCGGGCGCCGCCGATCAGCAGGTGGGGGCCGCCCGGGTCGGGGGAGGGGAGGGTGAGTTCGGGGTCGGCCAGGTCGAGTGTGCAGAGCTCGTCCCGGGTGGTGCCGAGCAGGGCGGTGGCGGCGCCGATGCCCCCGGCGTGGGCCTCCCAGCGGGCGGAGAGCTTGGCCGGGGTGACGGTGTCGAGCTGGAGCAGGTCGAGCAGCCGCAGCGCGTCGGGCAGGGGGCCGCGGGCGGCCGGGACGGCCTCGCGCAGCGGGGCGAGGACCCGGGCCAGCCGTTCGGCCCAGGCGTCGGAGACGGCGTCCAGCGAGACCTCGTGCAGGGTCTCCCGGCCGCGGGCGACCGGGCGGTCCAGGGAGAGCTGGGTGCCGACCTCGCCGGTGATCAGGGCGGTGGCGCCGAGGCCGCGGGGGAGCAGTTCGGGCTGTTCGGCGAGGCAGATCGGGAAGATGCCGACGGCCGGGCCCTGCCGGAGCAGCAGGTCGAGGGCCTGCCGGGCGGTCTCGGTGGCGGGGCGGCCGTCGACCACGACGACGGTGGCGCCGTGGCTGCCGAGGCCGCTGGGGCCGCTGAGCCGGGCGGTGAGCTCGGTGAGCCGGGCGGTGGCCTGTTCGTCGTCGAGGCCGATCAGCAGCCGGCAGTCCTGGCCGTCGACGGGCCGCAGGTGGGGCAGCCACAGGGCCCAGGCCCAGGTGTCGGCGCGGTCCTCGGCTGCGCGGGCCGGGTCGGCGTCGACGACGACGAGACTCAGACCGGTCGGCGGGTGGAGGGCGGCGAGCTGGGCGACGACGGCGCGGGTGAGCGCGTCGAGGCGCTCGCGCGGGCCGCTGAGGCCGAGGCTGCCGGCGGTCTGGAGGTCGAGGGTGACGGGGACGGCGGGCAGCATGGTGCCGGGCGTGGTGCCGGGGCCGCCGGGGCGGTCGGCGGTGCCGAGGCGCAGGGTGAGGGCGTCGGGGTGGCCGGGGCCGCGTTCCCAGAGCCGGGGGCCGGGGCCGACGGCGTTGAGCAGCAGGGTGGCGAGGTCGGGCCAGCGTTCGCGCTGGGCGGCGGTCTGGCGGAGCCGTACCGCGGCGTGGTGGCGTTCGGCGTTCTCCTGGCCGGGCGGTTCGGCGGCGCGGCCGGGCAGCAGGGAGAACAGGCCGCGGCTGCGGCCGGGCGCGGGTTCGGGGGCGGCGGGCGGCTCGAACACGGGGGGTGCGGGCCGGCTGGGGCCGGGGGCGGCGAGTTGGAGGTGGCCGTGGCCGTCCGGCAGGGCGGCGCGGGTGGCCCCGGTGGCTTCGGCCGGGTCGGGGGCGGTCACCTGGAGGGTGGATTCGCCGATCCGCAGGACCGCGCCGGGTTCCAGCGGGACGGCGGCCTCCGGGGGGACGGGCGGGACGAGCCGGCCGTCCAGGGTGCTGCCGTTGGTGGAGCCGAGGTCGCGTACGGAGATCCGGCCGTCGTCGGCGAGGTGGAGGGAGAGGTGCAGCCTGGAGACGTCCGGGTCGTCGAGCGGGACGTCGGCCTCGGCGGAGCGGCCGACCCGGATCTCGCGGCCGTGCAGCCGGTGGACGCCGCCGGCGTCGGGGCCGCCGACGACCCGCAGTTCGGCGGCGGCGGGGGTGTCGTCGGGGTCGTCGGCGGTGGGGTCGGGTTCGTTCAGGCTGAGGACGGCGCCGTCGAGCAGCGGGGGGTGGCCGAGCAGGGTGTGCTCGTCGACGCGGTGCGCCCCGGCGTACAGGTGTACGTGGGTGGCGGCCCGCGGCCCGCGTACGCCCACGGCGCCCGCGAGCGCGCCCGCGATGGCGCCGAGTGCGGTGCCGACGGGCGCGGTGACCAGCACGTCCACGTAGGGAATGGCGGAGCCGGCGGCGGACGGGCCGCTGCGCGGTCGGAGGACGGTCAGCCGGATCTGCATCTCGCCCGCGGGTCCCTTCTGCTGATGTGAAGCCTGGTACCGCTCCCCGGTGCCCCGGGCACCGTTGGGCCACACGAGTGGCGAGTGTCCATCCTGCCATCCGTCGAGGACGGTCCGCGCACCGTACCGGATTTGACGATCTTGCGATCGCCGCTGCGCGGGGGGCGACGGAGGGTCAGGTCGACCGTCCTCGCACGGGGTCCCCGGGACCTTCCCTAGGGGATGTCCCCCAACCCTTCCCCGGACCGTGCGGATGGCCTACCGACGACCTCAAAATCCCGAACGGACACCGTTAGAGTGGCCGCAGACACGGGCCCGGCAGGCTCACCGCACCGGCGGAGGAGCGCCCCGCGCGGGCGGCACGGCGAGGAGTGCGACAGGTGCGGCCAGTCGGCAGCAAATATCTGCTGGAGGAGACCCTCGGACGGGGTGCGACCGGCACCGTCTGGCGCGGCGCGGTGCGCGAGGACGTCCAGGTGCCGGGCTGCGCGCCCGGGCAGCGGGTGGCGATCAAGGTGCTGCGCGAGGAGCTGGCCGCCGACCCCGACGTGGTGATGCGCTTCCTGCGCGAGCGCTCGCTGCTCCTGCGGCTGACCCACCCCAACATCGTCCGGGTCCGCGACCTGGTGGTCGAGGGCGAGCTGCTGGCCCTGGTGATGGACCTGGTGGAGGGCCCCGACCTGGCCCGCTACCTGCGTGCCAACGGCCCGTTCAGCCCGATCGCGGGTTCCCTGCTGATGGCCCAGGTCGCGGACGCGCTGGCGGCCAGCCACGCGGACGGGATCGTCCACCGCGACCTCAAGCCGGCCAACGTGCTGCTCGCCTCCACGGTGGTGGACGGCGCCGAGCGGATGCACCCGCTGCTGACCGACTTCGGGATCGCCCGGCTCGCCGACTCCCCGGGCGTCACCCGCACCCACGAGTTCGTCGGTACCCCCGCCTACGTGGCGCCGGAGTCCGCCGAGGGCCGTCCGCAGACCTCCGCGGTGGACGTGTACGGCGCCGGGATCATGCTGTACGAGCTGGTCACCGGCCGCCAGCCGTTCCAGGGGGACAGCGCGCTCGCCGTGCTCCAGGCCCACCTGGCCCAGGAGCCGCAGCGGCCCAGCACCATGCCGGAGCCGCTCTGGACGGTGATCGAGCGCTGCCTGCGCAAGGACCCGGCCCAGCGGCCCGGCGCCACCTCGCTGGCCCACGCGCTGCGGGTGGTCGCGGCGGGTGTCGGGGTGCACGCCTCCCCGGCGGCGGTGGACGAGGCGCTGGCGGTCGGCGCCCTGCTGCTGCCGGACCCGCAGCCGACGGCCGTCCCCTCCAACCTGCCGCCGATGCCGTCCGCGACGCTGCCGGGCGCCGTGGCCGCGGGTGGCGCGGCGCCGGGCACCGAGGACCGCACCCAGGTGCTGCCGCCGGCCCCGGGCGGGCCGCACTACGACCCGGCCGCGGCGACCCGGGTGATGGGCACCCAGCCGCCGCCCCCGCAGGGCGCCCCGGACCGCACCCGGGTGATGCCGCCCGCGGCCGTGCCGCCGCCCCCGCCCGCCGCGCCGCCGCAGGAGGAGGCGCCGCACCCGTGGCAGACCCAGCTGCGCGCGGCGCGGGACCGCAACCAGCAGACCCAGGTCGGCTACTTCGGCCCGGAGGACTTCGCGGACTACCCGGAGCCGCAGGTCGCCCCGCCGCCCTTCCAGGCCGGTCCGGGGGGCCACCCCGGTCAGGGGCACCGGCCGGGGCCGGGCCAGGGCCAGGGCGCCCCGGGCGGGCGCCCGGGGCCGCAGCAGCCCGGCGGCTACCGCCAGCCGCCGCCCCCGCCCGGCTACGCCCAGCGTCCGCCGGTGGCCCCGCCGCCCTACCAGGCGCAGGGCCAGGGCGGTCAGGGCGTCGGTCCGCGCGGTCAGGGCGGCCAGGGGGGCCAGCGCGGCCAGGGCGGCCGTCCGCAGCCGCCCGGCGGCTACCGGCAGGCCCCGGCCGGGTACGGGCAGTCGCAGGGCGGCTACCCGCCGCCGCCCGCGCCCACCCCGGTGCCGCGCCGGGCCGAGCCGCCGGCCCCGCAGTACCGGGAGGCTCCGCCGCAGCGCCGCGAGGAGCCGTCGGCACCGGGCCGCCGTGAGTCCGGGCCGGCGCGGGAGCCGCGTCCGCGCAGCCGCAACCGGATGTACATCCCGGGGCTCGGCTGCCTCAAGGGCTGTCTGGTGGTGCTGCTGGTGCTGGCCGTGGCCGGGGTGGCGCTGTGGAACTTCACGCCGCTGCCGCACTACTGGGACAACGTGGTGGGCTGGTTCGACTCGGTGCGCGGCTGGGTGGACGCCATCTTCGGCAAGTAGCGCCGTCCCGATCGGATCCGTGCCCGTCCCGATCGGATCCGTGCCCGTCCCGGCTCGGATCCGCGCCCGGGCCGCGCCTCGTCCGGGCCGTCCCCGGGCCCGGCCCGGAGCCGGTCCGGTCTCCGGCCCGCCGGGGCGGCAAGATTGACGCTATGTCGACAATTGGCGAGATTTCTCGGCCGAGACTCCCGCTCCGGGCCGCTCGGGCGGCCCCCGCGGGGCCTCCGGGCGCGTAGGTTGGTCGCTGTTGTCCCGCCCCACCGAGCGCCCCGGACCCCCGGAGCGCTCCCGCGCCGCCCACGGAGCAGCATTGGCACGCAAGATCGGCAGCCGGTACACCGTCCACCAGGTCATCGGCCGGGGTTCGGCCGGGACGGTCTGGCTCGGTGAGGGGCCCGACGGCCCGGTGGCCGTCAAGCTGCTGCGCGAGGACCTCGCCGCCGACCAGGTGCTGGTCGGCCGCTTCGTCCAGGAGCGCACCGCGCTGACCAGCCTCGACCACCCCCGGGTGGTCGGCGTGCGCGACATGGTGGTGGACGGCAGCGACCTCGCCCTGGTGATGGAGCTGGTCCAGGGCACCGACCTGCGCTCCCGGCTGGAGCGGGACGGCGCGCTGCCGCCGCAGACCGCCGCCTCGATCATCGCCGACGTCGCCGACGGCCTGGCCGCCGCGCACGCGGCCGGGATCGTCCACCGCGACGTCAAGCCGGAGAACGTCCTGCTCGACCTCGCCGCCGCCCCCGGCCCGGGCGGCGCCCCGCGCGCCAAGCTCACCGACTTCGGCGTGGCCCGCCTGGTCGACGCCCCGCGCCGCACCCGGGCCACCCGGATCATCGGCACCCCCGACTACCTCGCCCCCGAGATCATCGAGGGCCTGGAGCCGCGCGCCGCCGTCGACATCTACGCCCTCGCCACCGTGCTGTACGAGCTGCTGGCCGGCTTCACGCCGTTCGGCGGCGGCCACACCGGCGCGGTGCTGCGCCGGCACGTCACCGAGCAGGTGCCGCCGATCCCCGGCCTGCCGGACGGGCTGTGGCGGATCATCTCCGAGTGCCTGGCCAAGGCTCCCGCCTCCCGGCTGCGCGCCGCCGAGCTGGCCTCCCGGCTGCGCGAGCAGCTGCCCTCGCTGGCGGGCCTGCCGGTGCTCGCCGTGCCCGGCCAGGGCCGCGCCCCGGCCGAGGAGCAGCTGACCCCCGGCGAGGCCGTCTACGCCGAGGTCGACGCCGGCCCGGGCGTCCACAAGCGCCGCCGCGGCCCGGCCGTCCCGCTGGTGCCGGGCGCCGCCCCGGACTCCACCCGGGACACCCACACCAGCCTGCGCCGCCCGTCCGCCGACGAGCTGGCCGCGTACGCGGTGGAGTCCCGTGCCCAGCGGGTCGCCCCGGGCCACCGCCGGGACCGCCAGGCCCTGCTGCGCCGCCGCCGGCTGCTGGCCGTGCTGATCGCCACCGTGCTGCTGCTGGCGGGCGCCGCCGCGGCCTGGACGGCCTTCGCGGCCACCGTGCCGGACGACGGCCACCCGACCCGTCCGGCGGTGTCGGGCACGGCCCCGCGGGCGCCGTAGCCGGAGCCGTCCGGCGGCCGCGGCGGACGCCGTGACCGGGCCGCCGACTCCGGGGGAACCGGGGGTGTCGTCATGACCACTCCCGGAACCATTACCCTGGGGGCGTGGCAGCCGTCGATCCTTCCGAAGAGCTCAAGAACCTCGATACGACCATGGGGTCGATCGAGGCCGTCCTCGACCTGGACAAGATCCGGGCCGACATCGCGGTCCTGGAGGAGGAGGCAGCCGCCCCCACCCTGTGGGACGACGTCGCGAACGCGCAGAAGGTGACCAGCCGGCTCTCCTTCCTCCAGGGTGAACTGCGTCGGGTCGAGAGCCTGCGCAGCCGCATCGACGACCTGGGCGTGCTCTTCGAGCTCGCCGAGGCCGAGGACGACGCGGACACCCGTACCGAAGCCGAGGCCGAGCTCGTCTCCCTCCAGAAGGCGGTCGAGGAGCTGGAGGTCCGCACCCTCCTGTCCGGCGAGTACGACGCCCGCGAGGCGCTGATCAACATCCGTGCCGAGGCCGGTGGCGTGGACGCCGCCGACTTCGCCGAGCAGCTCATGCGCATGTACCTGCGCTGGGCCGAGCGGCACGGGTACCCCACCGAGGTGTACGACACCTCGTACGCCGAAGAGGCCGGCATCAAGTCCGCGACCTTCACCGTGAAGGCCCCGTACGCCTACGGCACCCTCTCGGTCGAGCAGGGCACCCACCGCCTGGTGCGCATCTCGCCGTTCGACAACCAGGGCCGCCGGCAGACCTCCTTCGCCGGTGTCGAGGTCCTCCCGGTCGTCGAGCAGTCCGACCACGTCGACATCGACGAGGGCGAGCTGCGGGTGGACGTGTACCGCGCCTCCGGCCCCGGCGGCCAGGGCGTCAACACCACCGACTCGGCGGTGCGCATCACGCACATCCCGACCGGCATCGTGGTCTCCTGCCAGAACGAGCGCTCGCAGATCCAGAACAAGGCGTCCGCGATGAACGTCCTCCAGGCCAAGCTGCTGGAGCGGCGCCGCCAGGAGGAGAAGGCGGCGATGGACGCGCTCAAGGACAGCGGCAGCTCCTGGGGCAACCAGATGCGCTCCTACGTGCTGCACCCGTACCAGATGGTGAAGGACGTCCGCACCGCGTACGAGGCCGGCAACCCGCAGGCCGTGCTGGACGGCGACATCGACGGGTTCATCGAGGCCGGGATCCGCTGGCGCAAGCAGCGCGAGACCAGCGCCGAGTAGTCGGCCGCGGGCCGGTGCCGAGCAGCCGGCGCACGGTCCGCGCAGCCGTGAACGACGCAGGAGGCCCCCGACCGCAGTGGTCGGGGGCCTCCTCGCGTGTTCGGGCCGACGGCTCCGGAGCCCGTGCGCCCGGAATCCCGTACGTCCGTGGACTCAGGCCAGTGCCTGCCGCGCGATCAGCGCCACTGCGAGCAGCCCGGCCAGCAGGGCCAGCAGCATCGCGGGGGAGAGCGCGGCGAACGGGCTCTGCTGCTCCTGGATCCGGGCCCGGTTGGCCCGGCACACCGGGCAACGCCCGTCGCTGACGCGGCCGTTGCAGTTGGCGCACACCAGATGGTCGCAGGTCATGCGATCTCCTCCTTGCCTACAGCCAACGCACCGGACGGGGCTTTGGTTCCACGCGCTGCCCTGTACGGGGGAGCGGCCGTGACACGGTCGCCCCCTCCACTCTGCCAGGTTCCGGCGGTTCCGGCTCCCGGGCTGTGAGATGCCTCCCAATATTCTGGGCATAAGTGGACATTCTCCCCCAGGGATCGGTCGTTGTCACGGGCGGTCCCTGCGGGCCGGTTGCCGATTCGCGTATGGTCCGAGTCCGGGAGCGGCCTCTGCGGCTCCTTTCGCCGCCCGCGGACCGGGCCTCCGGGGCGGACCGACCGAGGACTGGCGCCGCCTAGGATGGCCTCCGTGATGCAGCCGTGATCAGATTCGACAACGTCTCCAAGACCTATCCCAAGCAGAACCGTCCCGCCCTGGACAACGTCTCGCTGGAGATCGAGAAGGGTGAGTTCGTCTTCCTGGTCGGCTCGTCCGGCTCGGGGAAGTCCACCTTCCTGCGCCTGTGCCTGCGCGAGGAGCGCCCCAGCACGGGGGCGGTGCACGTGCTGGGCAAGGACCTCGGCAAGCTGTCCAACTGGAAGGTGCCGCACATGCGCCGCCAGCTGGGCACCGTCTTCCAGGACTTCCGTCTGCTGCCGAACAAGACGGTCGCGCAGAACGTCGCCTTCGCCCTGGAGGTGATCGGCAAGCCCAAGAGCGCCATCAACAAGGTGGTGCCCGAGGTGCTGGAGCTGGTCGGCCTCGGCGGCAAGGAGGACCGCATGCCGGGCGAGCTGTCCGGTGGTGAGCAGCAGCGCGTGGCGATCGCCCGCGCCTTCGTGAACCGTCCGATGCTGCTCATCGCGGACGAGCCCACGGGCAACCTCGACCCGCAGAACTCGGTCGGCATCATGAAGCTGCTCGACCGCATCAACCGCACCGGCACCACGGTGCTGATGGCCACCCACGACCAGGCCATCGTCGACCAGATGCGCAAGCGCGTCATCGAGCTCGACAAGGGGTTGCTCGTCCGCGACCAGGCCCGCGGCGTCTACGGGTACCAGCACTGACCGACCAGCGCTGACCCGTGGGGCCGTCGGCCCGAACCGCCAGACCCGGAGCAGTACCAACCCTGGAGTGTTTCCCGCATGCGTGCCCAGTTCGTCCTGTCGGAGATCGGTGTGGGTCTCCGACGCAACCTGACCATGACCATCGCGGTCGTGGTCAGCGTCGCGCTCTCCCTCGCCCTCGCCGGTTCCTCGCTCCTGGTCCGCGACCAGGTGAACTCCATGAAGGGGTACTGGTACGACAAGGTCGAGGTGAGCATCTACTTCTGCACCAAGGCCGACGCCCGGAACTCGCCGCAGTGCGACAAGGGCGCCGCCACCGACCAGCAGGTCCAGGACATCAAGGACCAGCTGGACAAGATGACCTCGGTGGTCCAGTCGTCCACCTACGAGAGCTCCGCCGACGCGTACAAGCACTGGAAGGAGATGAACCCGGACAACCCGCTCATCTCCGTCCTGGGCGCGGACGCCATGCCGCAGTCCTGGCGGGTCAAGCTCAACGACCCGACCAAGTACGACGTGATCCAGAGCGCCTTCGCCGGCAAGCCCGGCGTCAAGTCTGTCGAGGACCAGCGGAAGATCCTGGAGAACCTGTTCGGCCTGCTCAACGGCCTCCAGACGGCGGCCTTCGTGATCATGGTGCTGATGCTGTTCGTCGCCCTGCTGCTGATCGTCAACACCGTCCGGGTGTCGGCGTACAGCCGACGGCGCGAAACCGGGATCATGCGCCTGGTCGGCGCCTCGAACTTCTACGTCCAGATGCCGTTCATCGCCGAGGCGGCGTTCTCGGCGCTGCTGGGCGCGGCGATGGCCTCCGGGCTGCTCATCGGCGGGCACTTCTTCGTCCAGAACTGGCTGGCCGACCGGGTGCAGTTCATCCACTTCATCGGCCTCGGCTCGGTGCTGGCGGTGATACCGCTGCTGATCGTGGTGGGTATGGGCATGGCCGGCGTCGCGGCGTTCTTCACCCTGCGCAAGTACCTCAAGGTCTGATCCCGGACCGCCCCGGCGGCCCCGTACGGCACTGCGCCGTACGGGGCCGTCGGCGTTCCGGGGCCCGCCGTTCCGGTTCGTCCCGCGCGGAGTCGTGTCTACACTCCGGTGCCATGCTGCAAACTCCGCGCAGGACCCGCCAGGTGGCCGCGCTCAGCCTGGTGTTCGGCGCCGTGCTGCTGGCCGGTGCGGCCACCGGCGCCTGGGGGGACCAGACCGACCCGCCGCGCCGGCTCTCCGCCGACACCGCCGGGGCCTTCGGCGGGCTCCCGGCGGACCCGGCCGGCGCCGCGCTGTCCGAGCAGCAGGCCGAGCACCTGCTGGCGGCCGGCGGGGACCGCTGGGGCGCGTACTACAGCGCCCAGGAGTACGCGGAGTTCAGCCAGGGCCTGGACGGCCGGTACCCGGGCGTGGGCCTCTCGGTCGGCCGCGGCCAGGACGGCGTCACCGAGGTCTCCCAGGTCGCGCCGGGCGGCCCGGCCGCGGTCGCCGGGATCGCCCCCGGCGACCGGCTCGTCCGGGTCGGCCAGGACCAGGCCGACCACCTTCCGGTCACCGAGGTGGTGGCGCGGCTGCGCGGTCAGGGCGACGAGCGCCGGGCCGGCTCCGAGGTCACCCTGGCCGTCCGGCGCGGCGAGGGGCAGGAGCGCGAACTGCGGCTGCGGCGCGTGCTGCTGGACAGCCGCCAGGTCACCGCCGAACAACTGGGCAAGGGCGTGCTGCGGGTGACCGTGCGCGCCTTCACCAGCGGCGTGGCCGACCAGGTGCGCGCCGCGCTGCGCGCCCCGCACACCGGCGTGGTGCTCGATCTGCGCGGCAACTCCGGCGGGTTGGTCGACGAGGCCGCCGACACCGCCGGGATCTTCCTGGACGGCGGCGCGGTCGGCTCGTACGAGGAGCGCGGCGAGACCAGGGAGTTGACCGCCCCGCCCGGCGGCGACACGCGCACCCCGCTGGTGCTGCTGGTGGACGGCGGCACGATGAGCGCGGCCGAACTGCTGGCCGGCACGCTCCAGGACCGCAGCCGCGCCGTGGTGGTGGGCTCGCGGACCTTCGGCAAGGGCACCGTCCAGCAGCCCAGCCGGCTCGCCGACGGCGCGGTGCTGGAGCTGACCGTCGGCCGCTACCACACCCCGGCCGGCCGCTCCCTGGACGGCACCGGCCTGACCCCGGACGTCCCGGCGGGTTCGGGCGAGGAGGCCGACCAGCTCGCCCTGCGGGTCTTCGCGGGGCTGGGCACCCGGGCCTAAAGCAGCTGCCCGATCCGGCGTCGAAGTGCGAGAATGACCGCGTTATGGCAAAGGAAACCGGACAGAAGCTGATCGCGCAGAACAAGAAGGCGCGACACGAGTACACGATCCTCGACACCTACGAGTGCGGCCTCGTCCTCACCGGCACCGAGGTCAAGTCGCTGCGCGAGGGGAGGGCCAACCTGGTCGACGGCTACGCCTACATCCAGAACCACGAGGCGTGGATCGACAACGTCTTCATCCCCGAGTACGCCCAGGGGACGTGGACCAACCACGCGGCCCGGCGCAAGCGCAAGCTGCTGCTGCACAAGCTGGAGATCCGCAAGATCGAGACCAAGGTCCGCGACGCGGGCCACACCCTGGTCCCGCTCTCGCTGTACTTCAAGGACGGCCGGGTGAAGCTCGAACTGGCGCTCGCGGTCGGCAAGAAGCTCTACGACAAGCGCCAGACGCTGCGCGAGAAGCAGGACACCCGCGAGACGGCCCGCGCGGTGGCGGCGGCCCGCCGACGCCAGGGTTAATCCGCTGGACCCTCGCCCGTCGCCTCGCGTACTATGGCGCAAGCAACACGGACGATGACCGTCCGAGCTGTTTCTCAACAAAACATGGGGATGATCGGTTTCGACAGGGGATGTTGAAACAGGGGAAGCGAGCCGAGGAACGCGGCAATGATCTCGTAAACCACGTGTCGCAAAAAAATAATCGCCAACACTAAGCGCGATTCCCAGCAGTTCGCTCTCGCTGCCTAATAAGCACCGATAGCGCTTGGGTGTCAGACCGGGGAGTTCCCGACCCGGACCCTGGCATAATCTAGGGAACTCAACCGTCCGCCCGGGCTGCGAGGGCGGATGGGAAATCAAACAGCAGCTGGGCCTGTTGGCGGCTTGTCCGCGTGACCGCCAGGGCCGAGAAAAGCACAGCGGACTGCGCTCGGAGAAGCCCTGAATTAACTCCACTGGACCCGGGTTCGATTCCCGGCATCTCCACCACCCCATGTTGACACCGAAGGCCGTCCTCCGCTCCGCGGAGGGCGGCCTTCGATTTTTGTACGTTCCGGAGCAGCGCGGCCGGGGGGTCGCGGCGTAGGATCATCCGTCCGCTCGTTTTCCGGAGCGGGATTCCCGCCGCTAACACCGAGGCCATGCAGAGCAACACGCCCACCACCCCCGCCACCGACCACGAGACCGTCCGCACGCGCGAGATCGCCGGTGAGCAGCAGCACCTCGACACCGTCTACCACCGGTTGGAGGAGAAGCTCGCCGAGGCCGAGTACATCCTGGAGGACGCCGCCAAGCGGGTCCAGGTCGGCACCCCCGGCGCGCTCGCCGAACGCGACGCCCAGGTCTACCGGGCCGGCGCCCACCTCCAGCGTCTGAACAACGAGTTCGAGGACTTCCTGTTCGGCCGGATCGACCTCCAGCGGGCGGACGCCCCGGAGGAGCACGGCATTCCGTCCGACACCCCGCTCGACCCGGCCGACCCGGTCGTCGCGGAGACCCTCCACATCGGCCGCCTCGGCGTACTGGACGCCGAGTACGGCCCGCTGGTGATCGACTGGCGCGCGCCCGCCGCCGCCCCCTTCTACCGCGCCACCCCGGTCGAACCGGGCCGGGTGATCCGCCGCCGGGTGATCCGCTCCAAGGGCCGCCGGGTGATCGGCGTCGAGGACGACCTGCTGCGCCCCGACCTCACCCCGACCCTGGGCGGCGAGGAGCTGGCGGTGGTCGGCGACGGCGCGCTGATGGCCTCGCTGGGCCGCGCCCGCAGCCACTCGATGCGCGACATCGTCTCCTCCATCCAGAAGGAGCAGGACGAGGTGATCCGCGCCGCCGCCGCGGGCGCCACCCTCGTCACCGGCGGTCCCGGCACCGGCAAGACCGCCGTCGCCCTGCACCGCGCCGCCTACCTGCTCTACCAGGACCGCCGCCGCTACGCGGGGGGCATCCTGGTGGTCTCGCCGACCCCGCTGCTGGTCTCCTACACCGAGGGCGTGCTGCCCGCGCTGGGGGAGGAGGGCCAGGTCGCCATCCGGGCGGTCGGCTCGCTGGTGGACGGCATCGAGGCGGGCACCTACGACTCGCCCGAGGCGGCCCGCGTCAAGGGCTCGGCCCGGATGGTCCAGCTGCTGCGCCGGGCCGCCCGCGCCGCGCTGGAGCTGGGCGCGCCGCAGGAGCTGAAGGTGGTCGCCCGCGGCGAGGTGCTGAAGCTGGACGCCTCCCGCCTGAAGGCCGTGCGGGGCAACGTGGTGGGCTCCGGTGGCACCCCGCTGAACCTGCTGCGCCCGCGCGCCCGCCGGCTGCTGCTGGACGCCCTGTGGCAGCAGGCCACCAGGGACCTGCCGAAGCCGGCCGACCACTACGCCCGCGAGCAGCGCCAGGAGGAGAAGGAGTCCTTCGACGAGTACGTCTCGGACGAGGCGTCGTTCCTGGACTTCCTGGACGCGTGGTGGCCGGCGCTGACCCCACGCCGGGTGCTCGGCACGCTGTGCCGGCACCGGCACACCAACCGGATCGCCCGTCGCGCCGTGACCCCGGACGAGGCCAGGCTGCTGGCCGCCTCCTGGCGCCACCTGTCCGCGGAGGGCGAGGGCGCGCTGTCGGCGCACGACGTCGCGCTGATCGACGAGCTCCAGGTGCTGCTCGGCGAGCCGGCCCGCCCGAAGGTCCGCGAGGTGGACGCGGTGGACCTGCTGAGCGGCCTGGACGAGGTCACCACCTTCGCCGACCGCAGCGCCCGTCAGCGCGACCGCGTGCCGGTCGAGCGCAAGGAGTACGCCCACGTCATCGTGGACGAGGCGCAGGACCTCACCCCGATGCAGTGGCGGATGATCGGCCGCCGGGCCCGGATGGCCACCTGGACGATCGTCGGGGATCCGGCGCAGTCCTCCTGGCCGTTCCCGCAGGAGGCCCAGGCCGCCATGGACGAGGTGCTGTCCGGCAAGCCGCGCCGCCGGTTCACGCTGACCGTGAACTACCGCAACCCCGCCGAGATCGCCGAGGTCGCGGCCAAGGTGCTGGCGCTGGCCGCGCCGGGCACGCCGTCGCCGAGCGCGGTGCGCCACGTCGGCGTGGAACCGCGCTTCGCGGCCGTCACGGACCCCTCGCCGGAGGCCTTCGGCAAGGCCGCCCGGGCCGAGCTGGAGCGGCTGCTGTCCGAGGTGGACGGCACCGTGGCGATCGTGGTGCCGATGGACCGCCGGGAGGAGGCGGCCGGCTGGGCCGAGGGCCTGGGGGCTCGCGCGGTGGTGCTGGGCAGCCTGGAGGCCAAGGGCCTGGAGTACGACGCGACCGTGGTGGCCGACCCGACCGGCATCGCCGGCGAGTCGGAGGCGGGCCTGCGGGTGCTGTACGTGGCGCTGACCCGCGCGACCCAGCGGCTGACCGTGCTCTCCGGCCCGGACGACCTGCCGGACGCGGCCGGCGTGCCCGCGCTGCTGCACGGCTGACGGCCCCTACGGAAGAAGGCCCCTCACCGGCTGGTGAGGGGCCTTCAGACGTTTGAACACCGACCCGCCATGCTCGCCTCGCGGCAAGTGGTCCCTCGAAGGGACGAAGGTTGGGCCCGGGGGCTTGGATCGAGCCGGTGCCTGTCCAATGTAACGCATCGGCCGTGAGAGGCAAGGAGTGAGCGGCGGAGGCGGCGGCCATCGGGTGGGATTGTCGGGTCCGCACACTCAATGAACGTTATTTCTGGCTATCCCTTGGAAGGTGCGACGATCGAGGTCTAGCATGCGCAGGCGATGCCTTCAACAAAATGTTGAGCCTGCGGGACAGACGGAAGAAGGAAGCGTCGATGGCGACGGTGCCCAGTGTCTCCAACTCGATCACGGTACGGCTGGAGGTCCCGGCCCGGGGCAACGCCGTCAGTGCTATCACCACGGCCGTGGAGTCCTCCGGCGGCTCGGTGACCGGTCTCGACGTCACCGCCTCCGGCCTGGAGGCGCTGCGGATCGACGTCACGGTGGCGGCCTCCTCGGTCGCGCACGGCGAGGAGATCGTCGAGAAGCTGCGCGCGATCGACGGCGTGTCGATCGGCAAGGTCTCGGACCGGACCTTCCTGATGCACCTCGGCGGCAAGATCGAGATGTCCTCCAAGCTGCCGATCCGCAACCGTGACGACCTCAGCATGATCTACACCCCGGGTGTCGCCCGGGTCTGCATGGCGATCGCGGAGAACCCCGAGGACGCCCGCCGCCTGACCATCAAGCGCAACAGCGTCGCCGTGGTCACCGACGGCTCGGCCGTGCTGGGCCTGGGCAACATCGGCCCGGAGGCCGCGCTGCCGGTCATGGAGGGCAAGGCGGCCCTGTTCAAGCGCTTCGCCGGGATCGACGCCTGGCCGATCTGCCTGGACACCCAGGACACCGACGAGATCGTCGCCATCGTCAAGGCGATCGCCCCGGGCTTCGCCGGGATCAACCTGGAGGACATCTCCGCGCCGCGCTGCTTCGAGATCGAGGCCCGGCTGCGCGAGGCCCTGGACATCCCGGTCTTCCACGACGACCAGCACGGCACCGCGATCGTGGTGCTGGCCGCCCTCACCAACGCGCTGAAGGTCGTCGGCAAGCGGATCGGCGACATCCGCGTGGTGATGTCGGGCGCCGGTGCCGCCGGCACCGCGATCCTCAAGCTGCTGATGGCGGCCGGCGTCGAGCACGCCACCGTGGCGGACGTGCGCGGCGTGGTCCACCTGGGCCGCGAGGACCTCACCGAGAGCCTGCGCTGGATCGCCGAGCACACCAACCGCTCGGGCCGTACCGGCACCCTCAAGGAGGCCGTGGCGGGCGCCGACGTCTTCATCGGCGTGTCGGCCCCGAACGTCCTGGACGGCGACGACCTGGCCACCATGGCCGAGGACTCGATCGTCTTCGCGCTGGCCAACCCGGACCCGGAGGTCGACCCGGCCATCGCCCGGCAGACCGCCGCCGTGGTCGCCACCGGCCGCAGCGACTTCCCGAACCAGATCAACAACGTGCTGGTCTTCCCGGGTGTCTTCCGCGGCCTGCTGGACGCCCAGAGCCGCACCGTCAACACCGAGATGATGATCGCCGCCGCCCGGGCGCTGGCCACCACCGTGGCCGACGACGAGCTGAACGCGAACTACATCATCCCGAGCGTGTTCCACAAGGACGTCGCCAAGACCGTCGCCTCCGCGGTGCGCGAGGCGGCCCTGGCAGGGGCCCAGGAGGCCCCCGCACCGGCCCGTCCGACCCCCGGCATCGTGGGCACCCTCGACACGTCCGCGTTCCCCACCGTCAAGCTCTGACGGGCGGATCGGGCGACGTGTCGTAGATCGCTCAAATGTGCGAATAGTGGTCATACCCGCCGAGCTCGCCCCGAACCCTTGCGACACAAGGGCGAGGGGCGTGTTTGGGCTTGTCAGTCGTAGGGCGTACCGTAGCCCTGCACGGGGCAGGCGTGTCCGACAAGTACGGAACGTCCCCCTGGTCTTCCGGCGTGTCGTCCCGACCGCCGCCCGCGCCCGGTCCGCCGGAGCCGACGGAGCGTCACACCTCCAACGGGCGGGCGATGTTCGGGTGGCTCGGCCGGGGCCCGATTGGCTTTCTCGGGGCCGGTCGGGGCAGGATTCGTATCCAGGCGGGCGGGCGGGCCTTCGACGGCTCCGGCGCGCGGCATCGGGTACGGACCCGGCCTGCGACCACGCATTGCCTGCATGAGCACAGTGTGCGGACCTGCGGCCCATCCGGGTGCCCCCCGGTGGGAGCACCGATGGGCCCCCGCGCACCGCAAGCGAACAGACCACAGGAGTACACATGAACCGCAGTGAGCTGGTGGCCGCGCTGTCCGAGCGCGCCGAGGTGACCCGCAAGGACGCCGACGCCGTTCTGGCCGCCTTCGCCGAGATCGTCGGCGAGGTCGTCGCCAAGGGCGACGAGAAGGTCACCATCCCCGGTTTCCTGACCTTCGAGCGCACCCACCGCGCTGCCCGCACCGCCCGCAACCCGCAGACCGGCGAGCCGATCCAGATCGCCGCGGGCTACAGCGCCAAGGTGAGCGCCGGCTCCAAGCTGAAGGAAGCCGCCAAGGGCGCTGCCTGAGCCACCCCTTGAACGCCCGAGAGGCCGGGCTCCCCCCTGGGGAGCCCGGCCTCTCGCCGTTGCCGTGACCGGGCCGTCAGGCGTCGACCAGCTGCTCGCTGGGCAGCTCGACGTGGGCGCCCAGGTCCCGCAGCTTGTCCATGAAGTTCTCGTAGCCGCGGTTGATCAGGTCGATGCCGTGCACGGTCGAGGTGCCCTCGGCCGCCAGCGCCGCGATCAGGTACGAGAAGCCGCCGCGCAGGTCCGGGATGACCAGCTCGGAGCCGATCAGCTTGGACGGGCCGGAGACGACCGCGGAGTGCAGGAAGTTGCGGGCGCCGAAGCGGCACGGGGTGCCGCCCAGGCACTCGCGGTAGAGCTGGATGTGCGCGCCCATCTGGTTCAGCGCGCCGGTGAAGCCGAGCCGCGACTCGTACACCGTCTCGTGGACGATGGACAGGCCCGTGGCCTGGGTCAGCGCGACGACCAGCGGCTGCTGCCAGTCGGTCTGGAAGCCCGGGTGGACGTCGGTCTCCAGGGCGATCGCCTTGAGCTCGCCGCCGGGGTGCCAGAAGCGGATGCCCTCGTCGTCCACCTCGAAGGCGCCGCCGACCTTCCGGAAGGTGTTCAGGAAGGTCATCATCTCCAGCTGGCGGGCGCCGCGGACGTAGATGTCGCCCTTGGTGGCCAGCGCCGCGCAGGCCCAGGAGGCGGCCTCCAGGCGGTCCGGCAGCGCGCGGTGGTTGTAGCCGTTCAGCTCGTCCACACCGGTGATCAGGATCGTCCGGTCGGTGCCCAGGGTGATGATCGCGCCCATCTTCTGCAGCACGCAGATCAGGTCGACGATCTCCGGCTCGATGGCCGCGTTGCGCAGCTCGGTGACGCCCTCGGCGAGGACGGCGGTGAGCAGCACCTGCTCGGTCGCGCCGACCGAGGGGTAGGGCAGCTCGATCTTGGTGCCGCGCAGCCGCTGCGGGGCGACCAGGTAGGTGCCCTGCGGGTGCTTCTCGATGGTGGCGCCGAACTGGCGCAGCACCTCGAAGTGGAAGTCGACCGGGCGGCCGCCGATGTCGCAGCCGCCGAGGCCGGGGATGAAGGCGTGGCCGAGGCGGTGCAGCAGCGGGCCGCAGAACAGGATCGGGATCCGCGAGGAGCCGGCGTGCGCGTCGATGTCGGCGACGTTGGCGCTCTCGACGTGCGAGGGGTCGAGGATCAGCTCGCCGTCCTCGTCGCCGGTGCGCACGGTCACGCCGTGCAGCTGCAGCAGGCCGCGGACCACCTTGACGTCGCGGATGTCCGGGACGTTGCGCAGTCTGCTGGGGCCCTGCCCGAGGAGGGCGGCGACCATGGCCTTGGGCACCAGGTTCTTCGCTCCGCGGACGCGGATCTCGCCTTCGAGCGGGTTTCCGCCGTGGACCAGCAGGACGTCGTCGGTCATCGTTCTCGCAATCCGGGGTGCCAGAGGGGTCGGGGAAGGGGGCTCCGGGAGAGAGCCGGTGGTGGACCGGTCGATAAACGGGCGCGTTCGGGCCCCCGGCGAAACCGAGTCGGCACCGTATAAGGGCGTCCACCAGACGTAGATGGTAGTAGGCGCGCCGTTGGTTCCCGTGAGCCTCTCCCGTGATGGTGCTCTCTCCGGGCCCGCGCCCGCTCCCCGGTACGGCCGTACGGGTGTTCGTCGGCGTGGCGGGTTTCCGGGCGTTGCGGTGTCCGAGCGGTGCCGTTCTGCGGGATCATGTGGGCATGACGGCGGCCCATTCGCACGGAGGCCGGTCCGAGACCGGCCGTCTGCTCGTCGCGACGCCCCTGCTCACCGACCCGAACTTCGCGCGGGCGGTGGTGCTGCTCCTCGACCACGACGCCGAGGGGGCGCTCGGCGTGGTCCTCAACCGGCCGACGCCGGTCGAGGTGGGCAGTGTGCTGGACGGCTGGAACAGACTCGTCGGACAGCCCCCCGTGGTGTTCCAGGGCGGCCCGGTGGCGCTGGACTCGGCGCTCGGCCTCGCGGTGGCGCCCGGGGAGCCGGGCACCGGCGAGCCGCTCGGCTGGCGCCGGGTGCACGGCGCGATCGGCCTGGTGGACCTGGAGGCGCCGCCCGAGGTGATGGCCGGCGAGCTGGGCAGCCTGCGGATCTTCGCCGGGTACGCCGGCTGGTCGCCGGGCCAGCTGGAGTCGGAGCTGGAGAGCGGCGCCTGGTACCTCGTGGAGTGCGAGCCCGGGGACGTCTCCAGCCCCGAGCCGGAGCGGCTGTGGCGCGCGGTGCTGCGCCGCCAGCGCGGCCCGCTCGCGCTGCTGGCGACGTACCCGGACGACCCGACGATGAACTGAGCGGACCGGGCCCCGCGCCGCGACACTGGCCGGGTTTCCGGAGGCGCCCATAGACTTGGCACCCATGAGCACTCTTGAGCCCGAGCGCGGCCTCGGCACCGGCACCCTGGTCGAGCCCGTCCCGCAGGTGTCCAACGGGGACGGCGACCACGAGCGCTTCGCGCACTACGTCCAGAAGGACAAGATCATGGAGAGCGCGCTCTCCGGGTCTCCCGTGGTGGCGCTCTGCGGCAAGGTGTGGGTGCCCGGGCGTGACCCGAAGAAGTACCCGGTCTGCCCGATGTGCAAGGAGATCTACGACGGCATCGGCAAGCCGCAGGGCGGCGACGGCGACAAGAAGTAGTCCGGGGCGCTCCGCACAACGCCGTTTTGCATAGCACCAGGGTTTCCGCTGTGGTCTATGCCAATCGTCCGGGGCGTGGGCAGGATGTCGGAATGGACCTCATTCCCGCACCTTCGAGTGCCGTCCACCGCCCGGACGAGGACTTCCCGCTCGACGCCGCCACCACGCTGACCGCACCCCCCGCGCTGGCCGACGCCGAGCGCTGGCTGCGGGCGACCCTGTCCGCCGCGACCGGGCTGCCGCTCGGCCCGGGCCGGCCGGGTGCGGGCATCGAGCTGGTCCAGGACGGGGCGCTCGCCGCCGAGGCGTACCGGATCACGGTGCGCCCCGGCCACGCCCTGCTCGCCGCGGGCGGCCCGGCCGGAGCCCTGTGGGGAGCGCAGACCCTGCGCCGGCTGCTCGGGCCGGACGCCTACCGCCGCTCGCCGGTGCGCCGCGAGGGCTGGGTGCTGCCCGGCGCCGACATCGAGGACGCCCCCCGGTTCGGCTGGCGCGGCGCGCTGCTCGACGTCGCCCGGCACTTCCTGCCCAAGGCGGACGTGCTGCGCTTCGTCGACCTGCTGGCCGCGCACAAGCTCAACGTGCTGCACCTGCACCTGACCGACGACCAGGGGTGGCGGGTCGAGATCAAGCGCTACCCGAGGCTGACCGAGCAGGGCTCCTGGCGGGAGCGCTCGATGGTCGGCTACCGGGCCGGACAGCGCCGTGACGACCGTCCGCACGGCGGCTACTACACCCAGGACGACCTGCGCGAGATCGTCGCCTACGCGGCCGCCCGCGGGATCACCGTCGTCCCGGAGATCGACTTGCCCGGCCACACCCAGGCCGCCGTCTCCGCCTACCCCGAGCTGGGCAACACCGACGTGGTGGACACCGCCGCGCTCGGGGTCTGGACCGACTGGGGGGTGAGCCACAACGTGCTCAACGCCTCCGAGGAGACCCTGCGCTTCTTCGAGGGGGTGCTGGAGGAGGTCCTGGAGCTCTTCCCGTCCGAGTTCGTCCACCTCGGCGGCGACGAGTGCCCCAAGGAGCAGTGGAAGGACAGCGCCGCCGCGCAGGCGCGGATCCGCGAGCTGGGCCTGGCCAACGAGGACGAGCTGCAGAGCCACCTCATCCGGCACTTCGACCGCTGGCTGGCCGAGCGCGGCCGCCGGCTGATCGGCTGGGACGAGATCCTGGAGGGCGGCCTCGCGCCGGGCGCCGCCGTCTCCTCCTGGCGGGGCTTCGGCGGCGGGATCGCCGCCGCGAAGGCCGGGCACGACGTGGTGATGTGCCCCGAGCAACACGTCTACTTCGACCACCGGCAGGCGGACGGGCCGGACGAGCCGATCCCGGTCGGCTTCGTGCGCACGCTGGAGGACGTCTACCGGTTCGAGCCGGTCCCCGCGCAGCTGGACGAGGCCGCCGCCCGGCACGTGATCGGCACCCAGGCGAACCTGTGGAGCGAGTTCATGGACAGCGCCCGGGACATCGACTACCGGGCCTTCCCCCGGCTGGTCGCCTTCGCCGAGGTCGCCTGGTCCGCGCTGCCCGCCGACCCGGCCGAGCGGGACTTCACCGGTTTCGAGCAGCGGTTGACGACCCACCTGAAGGTGTTGGACGCGCTCGGCGTCGAGTACCGCCCCGCCGACGGCCCGCACCCGTGGCAGCGCTGGCCCGGAGTGGTCGGCCGGCCGCTCGACGGACCGCCGCCCGTGCGCTAGTCCTACTCACCGGGAACTTCTGAGCGGTCATCCGACGTCAAGAACTGATGAACATCTGCCCTGGCCCGGAGCGGGTCGGGGCAGATACCGCCCGGTATCAGTCCCAATCGGGCAGCCCCGTTCACGGCCCCGAAATGATCATCGAGCATTGTGTGCCAGAGTTGCCCAACCCGGCCCGATCGCCCGTACCCTACGGGCCAGGCCGGGCTGCTGACGCAGGACAGCACGGCCGCAGGGCCGGCGGGCGGCAGGCGATCGATGAGCAAGTGGAGCACGGTGGGACCCAGGTGAACCGGACGATCATGCTGCCGGCCTCCCTCGACGAGGCCGTCGACGCGCTGGCCGCCGCTCCGGCCGCGGTACCGGTGGCCGGGGCCACCGACCTGATGGAGGCCGTCAACGCCGGCCGGCTCCGCCCCGCCGCGCTGGTCGGCCTCGGCCGGATCACCGAACTGCGCGGCTGGCGCTACGAGGACGGCGGCACCGCCGTCCTCGGCGCCGGACTCACCCACGCCCGGATGGACCGCCCCGACTTCGCCGCGCTCATCCCCGCGCTCGCGGACGCCGCTCGCACCGCCGGACCGCCGCAGGTCCGCAACGTCGGCACCCTCGGCGGGAACATCGTCACCGCCGCGTCGGCCGGCGACACCCTCCCGGTGCTCACCGCGCTGGAGGCCGGCGTCACCCTGGCCCGGGCCGGCGGCACCCGCGAGGTGCCGGTCAGTCACCTGCTCACCGGACTCGACCCAGTGCGCCCCGGCGAACTGCTCACCTGGGTGCGCGTCCCGCTGCTGCACGCCCCGCAGGTCTTCCTCAAGGCCACCGGCCGCAGCGGCCCCGCCCGCGCCACCGCCTCCGTCGCCCTCGTCCTCGACCCGGCCCGGCGCTCGGTGCGCTGCGCCGTCGGGGCCGTCGCGCCGGTGCCGCTGCGCCCGCTGGAGGCCGAGGCCTGGGTGGCCGGCTGCATCGACTGGGACGGCAGCCGGGAGATCGACCCGGCCGCGACCGCCGCCTTCGGCGAGTACGTGGCCACCGCCTGCGTCCCCGACGACTACGGCGCCGAGGGCGCCTGGGAGGCCGTGACCGAGGGGCCGACCGCGGCCGCGGTTCGGCTGCGGCGTACCGTATCGGTGCTGGCCCGACGGGCACTGGGAAGGGTGCTGAAGTGACCACAGACCCCATCGAGACCCTCGACGCCGACCCGCTCGGCCTCTCCCCTCAGGTCAGCCGCGAGCTGCGCCCGTGCGCCTCGTACACGCTGCGGGTCAACGGTTTCGAACGGCCCGTCACCGACGCCTGGATCGGCGAGAGCCTGCTCTACGTGCTGCGCGAGCGGCTCGGCCTGGCCGGCGCCAAGGACGGCTGCGAGCAGGGCGAGTGCGGGGCCTGCTCGGTGCAGGTGGACGGCCAGCTGGTGGCCGGCTGCCTGGTGCCCGCGGCCCTGGCCGCCGACAGCGAGATCAACACCGTCGAGGGCCTGTCGGCCGCCGGCGGGGCGAGCGACGTCCAGCAGGCGCTGGCCGCCTCCGGCGCCGTCCAGTGCGGCTACTGCACCCCCGGCATGGCGATGGCGGTCCACGACCTGCTCCAGCGCAACCACCGGCCCACCGAGGTGGAGGCCCGTCAGGCCCTGTGCGGCAACCTCTGCCGCTGCACCGGCTACCGGGGCGTGCTGGCCGCCGTCCAGAGCGTCGCGGACGCCCGCACGCTGGAGGCCGAGCATGCGGAGGAGGCCGCGGCGCTCGCCGAGGCCGAGGCCACCGCCGAGCAGGCCGCAGGGCAGACCGCCGGGCCCGCTCCGGAGGCGCCGGCCGAGCCGGCCGCCGAGCCGCTCGAACCCGGGCACGCCGTCGAGCCGCCGGTCTACACCGACGCCGAGGCCTGGATCGAGCACGTCCCCCAGCAGCCCGCCGAGCCCCACCCGGGCGCCCACCCGGCGGAGGGACACGCCGTCGGCGGACACCCCGCCGTCGGGCAGCCCGGACAGCCGGTCGGCGAGCAGGCCCCGGCCGGGATGCCGTACGGCGACCCCCGGGGCGGCTACGACACCGGCGTGTACGACACCACGGTGCTGGCGCCGATCCGGGACACCATCCCCGCCCAGGCCGCCGACGACCAGGTGTACTACCCGCCGCAGGGCTACCCGGGGCAGCCCTACCAGGCCACCCCCGCGCACGGCACCTACCTGCCCCACCCGGACGGCCACCAGCAGCAGAACGGCTACGACACCGGGTACGACGCACCGGTCTACGAACCCACCCCGCCGCACGGCACCCCGCTGCCCGGCACCGGCTACGACGGCACCCCGCCGCACGGCACCCCGCTGCCCGGCACCGGCTACGACGGCACCCCGTACGCCGCCCCGCACCACCCGCACGGTGCCCCGGCCGAGGGCGGCGCCCCGGCCGGAGTCCCGTACGGCGCCACCCCCGCCCACGGCATCCGGCTCCCCGAGGACGACCACGCATCATGACGTCGCCTACCGACATCGGCGCAGCACTCCAGCAGGACGGCGGCGAGGGCGGCGCACCGGAGCCGATCGGCCTGGGCAGCTCCCCGCTGCGCAGCGACGCCCTGCCCAAGGCGCTCGGCATCTACCCGTACGCGGCCGACCTGTGGGCCGAGGGGCTGCTGTGGGGCGCGGTGCTGCGCTCGCCGCACCCGCACGCCCGGATCCGCGGCATCGACACCTCGGCCGCCCTGGCACTGCCCGGCGTGCACGCCGTGGTCACCGCCGCCGACCTGCCGCCCGGCCCGGACGGCACCCCCGACGGCGCCCCGGCCGGGCCGATCGTCGCCGACCGGCCGGTGCTGGCCGCCGGTGTGGTGCGCCACCACGGCGAGCCGATCGCCGCGGTGGCCGCCGACCACCCGGACACCGCCCGGCTGGCGGTCGGCCTGATCGCGGTCGACTACGAGCCGCTGGAGGCCGTCACCGACCCCGAGCAGGCCTTCACCGCGCCGCCGCTGCACCCGGACGGCAACCTGTTCCGCCACCTGCCGCTGCGCACCGGGGACCCGGACGCGGTCGGCGAGATCGTCGTCGAGGGCCTCTACCAGGTGGGCCGGCAGGACCCGGCCCCGCTCGGTGCCGAGGCGGGACTGGCCGTGCCGCGCCCGGACGGCGGCGTCGAGCTGCACCTGTCCTCCACCGACCCCCACGGCGACCGCGACCGCACCGCCGCCTGCCTCGGCCTGGAGCCGGACCGGGTCCGGCTGGTGGTCACCGGTGTGCCCGGCGCCACCACCGACCGCGAGGACCTCTCGTTCCAGGTCACCCTGGCCCTGCTCGCGCTGCGCACCGGCCGGCCGGTGAAGATGACGCTCACCCGCGAGGAGTCCTTCCACACCCACGCCTCCCGCCACCCCGCGCTCCTGCGCTACCGCCACCACGCGGACGCCGAGGGCACGCTGGTGAAGGTCGAGGCGCAGATCCTGCTGGACGGCGGCGCCTACGCGGACGTCTCCGCCGAGGCGCTGGCCGCCGCGACGGCCTTCTCGGCCGGCCCGTACGTCTGCCCGAACGTCTTCGTGGACGCCTGGGCGGTGCGCACCAACAACCCGCCGGCCGGCCGGATGCGCGGCGAGGGCGCCCTGCAGGCCTGCTTCGCGTACGAGTCCCAGCTGGACCAGCTGGCCGCCCGGATCGGCGTCGACCCGGTGGAGATCCGCCGCCGCAACGCGATGTCCACCGGCGACCCGCTGCCCACCGGACAGGCCGTCACCTGCCCGGCGCCGGTGCGCGCCCTGCTGGACGCGGTGGCGGCCGAGCCGCTGCCGGCCCTGCCGGTGGACGAGCCGGACGCCGAGTGGCTGCTGCCCGGCGGGCCCGGCGGCGCCGGCGACCCGGCGGCGGTGCGGCGCGGCATCGGCTACGCCGTCGGCATGGTGCACATGCTGGGCGCCGAGGGCGAGGACGAGGTCTCCACCGCGACCGTGCGGGTCAGCGGTGACCACGCCACGGTGATCTGCGCGGCGGTCGACGCCGGCCACGGCTTCGCCACGCTGGCCCGGCAGATCGTGCAGACCGTGCTGGGCGTCAGCGAGGTCTACATCGCGCCGGCCGACAGCGACCAGTCGATCGCCGGGCCGTCCGCCCGCGGCCGGCACACCTGGGTCTCCGGCGGCGCCGTCGAGCGGGCCGCGCTGATGGTCCGCCACCAGCTGCTGCAGCCGATCGCGGCGAACTTCGGGATGTCGGCGGAGCTGCTCCAGATCGCCGACGGCAAGATCACCTCGTACGACGGGGTGCTCGGCATGCCCGTCGCCGAGGCGCTGGAGGGCAAGGAGCTGTGGGCCACCGCGCAGTGCCGCCCGCACCCCACCGAGCCGCTGGACGAGGCCGGTCAGGGCGACGCCTTCGTCTCCATCTCGTTCTGCGCGATGCGCGCGGTGGTGGACGTGGACATCGAGCTGGGCGCCGTGCGGGTGGTCGAGATGACGGTCGCCCAGGACGTCGGCCGGGCGCTGAACCCGCGCCAGATCGAGGACCGGATCGAGGCGGGGGTGGCGCAGGGCGTGGGCCTGGCGCTGCTGGAGGACCTGCACACGGAGGGCGGGGTGCTGCGCAACCCCTCGCTGACCGGCTACCGGCTGCCCACCGCGCTGGACACCCCGGAGGTGCGGATCGCCGCGCTGCTGGAGGAGCGCGACGTGGTGGCCCCGTTCGGTGCCAAGGCGGTCGGCGCCGTCCCCGCGGTGGTCGCCCCGGCGGCCGTCGCCGCGGCCGTGCGCGCCGCCACCGGCCTGCCGGTCGGCCGGCTGCCGATCCGGGCGGAGGACGCCGTCACCGCCTGACCGGGATTTCCCGGGGGAACGGCGAAAAGGAATTGCCGGCCGACTTTTCCGAGTCGGCCGGCAATTCCTTTTCCCATGAGGCCATGGCGGGAATCGAACCCGCGTGCACCGCTTTGCAGACGGTTCCCTAAGCCACTCGGGCACACGGCCAGTGAATTCATAGTGGCGGACCCGGGGGAGTGCGGTCAACGCTCCTTTGTAAATTCTGTATGGCAAGTGTGCTACCGTCGGATCCAGGTGGTGGAATTTCCGCCGCCCCGGACGAGCGCGTCGTACCCGGTCACGACAAGACGGCGCAGTTCAGCGGCAATCCGGCCGCTGTGGACTGCGGAGGTACCACCGTCATGGCCTGGCTCGTTCTGATCCTCTCGGGTTTCCTGGAGACGGTGTGGGCGGTCGCCCTGGAATCGTCCAAGGGCTTCACCCGCCTCGTTCCCAGCCTCGTCTTCGGCATCGCACTGCTGTTCAGCATGGGCGGTCTGGCGTACGCGATGCGCACCATTCCGATCGGCACCGGCTACGCGGTCTGGGTCGGCATCGGCGCGGTCGGCACCGCGGTCTACGGCATGGCCGTCCTGGGGGACGCGGTGACCATGGCCCGGATCGCCTGCCTGCTGCTGATCGTCTCCGGCGTGGTGGGCCTCAAGGTGCTCCACTGACCTCCGCCGGACCCTTGGCCTACGCCTCGGGACCGAGTCGTTCACCGACCGGGGTCAGGGGTCACCGAGGCGGACGGCTCTTACGATGTCAGGTATGACCACTGCCTCCCCCACCTCGGTCGATGCCGTACCGATACCCCTCGACGACGACCCCGGTGGCGGGGTGCTCGGCGGTCGCTACCGGGCCCTGACCCTGGGCATCGTCTCGGTGGTCCTGGTGATCGCCTTCGAGGCGACCGCCGTCAACACCGCGATGCCGGACGCGGCCGACCAGCTGCACGGCCTCTCGCTGTACGCCTTCGCCTTCTCCGGCTACTTCACCACCACCCTGTTCGCCCTGGTCGTCTCCGGCCAGTGGTGCGACCGGCGCGGCCCGATGCAGCCGCTGTTCACCGGCATCGCGGTGTTCGGCGCCGGTCTGGTGGTGGCCGGCACGGCGCCCGGCATGTGGGTGTTCGTGGGCGGGCGGGCGATCCAGGGCCTGGGCGGCGGGCTGGTGATCGTCGCGCTGTACGTGGTGGTCGGCCGGGCCTACCCGGAGCGGCTGCGGCCGGCCGTGTTCGCGGCCTTCTCCTCGGCCTGGGTGCTGCCCTCGATCGTCGGCCCGCTGGTCGCCGGGGCCGTCACCCAGCACCTGGGCTGGCGCTGGGTCTTCCTCGCCGTGCCGGTGCTGATCCTGCTGCCGCTGGCCGTGATGGGCCCGGCGCTGGCCCGCTCCGAGCGCGAGCACCCGGTGTCCAGGGGCGGGGAGTTCGACCGCCGCCGCACCCGGCTCGCCGCGATGGCCGCGCTCGGCGCCGGCCTCGTGCAGTACGCGGGGCAGCGCCTCGACCTGATCGGGCTGATCCCCGGGGCGGCCGGGGCGGCGCTGCTGGTGCCGGCCGTGCTGGGGCTGCTGCCCGCCGGGACGCTGCGGGCGGCGCGCGGACTGCCGGCGGTGATCCTGCTGCGCGGGGTGTCGGCCGGGGCCTTCTTCGCCGCCGAGGCGTTCATCCCGCTGATGATGCGCACCCAGCGCGGCCTCTCGCCGACGATGGCCGGACTCACCCTGACCAGCGGCGGCCTCACCTGGGCGCTGGGCTCCTGGCTCCAGGGGCGGCCGCGGGCCGAGCGGCACCGCGAGGCGCTGATCAGGGTCGGCTTCGTGCTGACCGCGGTGGCGATCGGGGCCGCCGCGCTGGTGCTCGTCCCGGCGGTGCCGGCCTGGGTGGCCGCGGTGGCCTGGGGCGTCGGCGGCCTCGGGATGGGCCTGACCATCGCCTCGGTGAGCGTGCTGATGATGAAGCTCTCCGCGCCGGAGGACGCCGGCGCCAACTCGGCCGCGCTCCAGATGAGCGACGCGCTGGGCAACGTGCTGCTCACCGGCCTGGCCGGGGTGCTGTTCGCGGCGCTGGGCGGCGGCTCGGTGGCCGCCCTCCACGACACGGCGGAAGGCGCCGGGTCGCCCGGCGCCTTCGCGGTGGTGCTCCTGACCAGCATCGGGGTGACCCTGCTGGGGGCGCTGCTCTCCGGGCGGGTCCGCGCCCGGAGCTGACGGTCAGCCGGCGGCGGGGGCTCCGGCCCCCGCCGGGGCTCCCAGGAAGGCCTCCCAGCCGCCGGCCGGGGCCTGGCCCGGGGCGAGGGTCTGGAGCTTGCGCAGCACCGCCGGGTCCTGGGCGTCCAGCCAGTCGACCAGCTGCCGGAAGGAGACCAGCCGGACCTCCGGCCTGCCCGCGATCGCCCTGAGGACGTCCTCGACGGCGTTCATGTAGATGCCGCCGTTCCACTCCTCGAAGTGGTTGCCGATGACGTACGGCGCCCGGTTGCCGTTGTAGGTGCGGTCGAAGCCCATCATGTACGCGTCGCGGGCCTGGCTCTGGAAGCCCGGGTAGAGCGCCGGGTCGGCCTTGGTGTTGGGGCCGCACTGGTTGTACATGATGTTGTAGTCCATCGAGAGCACCTGGAAGGTGTGCCCGGGGAACGGGATGGACTGCAGCGGGAGGTCCCACAGCGCGCCGCCCTGGATCTTCTGCGGCCACACCTGGGTGCCGTTGCCGCTGCTGTCGTAGCGCCAGCCGCGCTTGACCGCGGTGGGCAGCAGGTTGCGCTGGCCCTCCAGGCAGGGGGTGCGGCTGCCGATGAGCTCCTTGCGGTAGTCGAAGGGCAGCGCCGGCAGGTCGGTGAAGCCGGTGTTGGTGCGCCAGTTCGTGACGAAGTCCATCGCCTGCTGGATCTCGCTGTCCCACTCCTCCGGGGACCACTTGCCGACGCCGGTGGAGCCGCAGAAGTGGCCGTTGAAGTGGGTGCCGATCTCGTGGCCCTCCAGCCAGGCCGCGTGCACGTTCTCCAGGGTGTCGCGGATGTGCTGGTCGCTCAGGTAGCCGATGTCGGAGGCGCCGGCCTTGTGCTGCGGCGGGCGGTAGAGGTCCTTCTTGGACTCGGGCAGCAGGTAGAGGCCGCTGAGGAAGAAGGTCATCTTCGCGTCGTGCTCCTGGGCCAGCCGGCGGAAGCGGGCGAACAGGCCGTTGTCGAGCTCGCCGGCGCCGTCCCAGGAGAAGACCACGAACTGCGGCGGGCGCTGACCGGGCTGCAGCCGGTCGGGGACGGGCTGGTGCGGCTGGGCGCCGGTGTCCGAGGTGGAGCCGTCGCCGATCAGGACGGCCTCCTGCCTGGGCGCCGGGGCGGGGGCCGGGACGGAGCTGCTGCCCTGCTCGTCGGCCGCGCCGGTGGCCGGGACGGCGGCGCCGTCCACCCGCTCCCCGCCGGTGGCGTGGTTGCTGCCGCAGCCGGCCGCCAGGGCGGCGGCGGTGGCGGCGCCGGCCGACAGCAGGGTGCGGCGTGAGAGGGCTTCCATGGTCACTCCGTTCGTGGGGGCGGTGGGCGGCGTGGGGGAGTGCGGGAGTCCGGTCGGACAAGTGGGTGATACAACCCGTAACCGGGTCAGCATGGCACGCGGGTGGTGCCGGTCGAAGAGGCGCAGCGCGCGGTTGTGAGCGATCGCCCGAACGCCGCAACCATCGGGTCCGTTTAACCGTCGGTAGGTCGTGTCGGGCGTGTTCCCGCGGCGATGGCCCGTGGGGGGCGTCCGTCGCGCTCCGCTGTCGGACGCCCACGGAAAGCGGGGGAATGGCCGTCTTCCCTGCCGATTGGCGGGTGCCGATACGACCGTCGTACGGACGTGCCTTACAGTCCGTTCCGGTTGAATTGTTCACAGGAAACTCCCAGGAAGCTGGGTTCCGTCGGCAGAGGGGAGCGCCCATGGGCGTCCAGCGGGGCAAGGGGCCCTGGCCGGGCACCCTCGCGGCCGGTGCCGCGCTGGTGCTCGGTGCCTGGCTGCTGCACGACGGGGGCGCGTCCCTGCCGCCCGCGCCGGGGGTCGGTCAGGTCCAGGCCGGGATCGCGCCGGTCTCGATCGTCCCGCCGCTGGGCCCGTCCGCGCCGACCCGGATCCGCATCCCGGCCGTGCGGCTGGACGCGCCGGTCACCGCGCTCGGACTGGACGCCGACGGCCACCTCCAGACCCCGCCCGAGGCCGACCGCAACCTGGCGGGCTGGTACCGCGGCGGGGCCAGCCCCGGCCAGCGCGGCACCGCGATCCTGGCAGGGCACGTCGACAACAAGGCCGGCCCCGCGGTCTTCTATCATCTGGGCGCGCTCCGTCGGGGGGATCGCATCGAGATCGCCCGGGCGGACGGCGCCACCGCCGTCTACCAGCTTTACGCCATCGAAGTGCACGACCGAAAGGACTTCCCGGACGATCGGGTCTACCGTCAGGCCACTGACGCGCAGCTGCGGGTGATCACCTGCGGCGGCTCGTACAGCGAGGAGCACGGGTACGACGGCAACGTCGTCGCCTACGGCTTCCTGGCCGACACCACCCCGCCGGGCAAAGCCGCATGAGCACGCTGACCCTAGCCTCCCGCTGGAACCCGATCGACTGGCCCCTCACCGAGGGCCTGATTCCGCACGCCGTGCTGGCGGCCGGCTGGGCGGCGCTGTTCGCGCTCGCCGTCGCCCGCGGCCGGAGCTGGTGGCGGGTCCGACTGCCCGCCGCGCTGGTCACGGCGGCGGCCCTCAGTTGGCTGCTGGACGCCGTGGTCGACGGCTGGTGGCACCCCTTCCCGGAGGGCACGCCCCGGTACGTCACCTGGTGGATAGCCATCGCCCTGCTCGGGCTCTGCCTGGCCGGCTACCGGATGCGCCGGCTCACCTGGCGCCGACGGGGGGTCGCGCTGGGCCTGAGCGGCCTGGTGCTGCTGATGGCCTCCTCCGAGGTCAACATCGGCTTCGGCCAGTTCCCGAGCGGGCGCGTGATGCTGGCGCCGTGGCTGACCAAGACCGACGGGCTGGTCGCCAAGTCGGGCCAGACCATGGCCGCCCCGCCGGGAAAGACGCTGGAGGAGGTCTGGCGCCCCCCGGCGGACCTGCCCGCGAAGGGCACCGTCTCGGTGGTGCCGATCCCCGGCACCAAGTCGGGCTTCAAGGCCCGCGACGCGTACGTCTACCTCCCGCCCGCCTACCAGGCCACCCCGCGGCCGCTGCTGCCGGTGGTGGTGATGATCACCGGTCAGCCCGGCATTCCGGGGGACTGGGTGCTCTCGGCGCAGATCAACGAGGCTCTGGACGCCTACGCGGCGGACCACGGCGGCCTCGCGCCGATCGTGGTGATGCCCGACCAGCTCGGCTCCACCTGGAACAACACGCTCTGCCTCGACTCCAAGATCGCCAAGACCCAGACCTACCTGTCGGTGGACGTCCCCGAGTGGGTCCACCAGAACCTCCAGGTCGCCGCCGGCCGGACGTCCTGGGCGATCGGGGGCGCCTCGATGGGCGGCACCTGCGCGCTCCAGCTCGGCGTCAACGCGCCCGACGTCTACGGCACCGTCCTCGACATGTCCGGGCAGGAGGAACCGACCCTGGGCAGCCGGGAACAGACCGTCAAGGCCGCGTTCGGTGGTGACGAGAAGAAGTTCGACGCGGTCGACCCGCTTCAGGTGATGGCCCGAAAGAAGTTCCCGGACACCAACGTCGCGTTGGTCGTCGGCGAGACCGACGAGGAGTTCAGACCGCAGATGGAGAAGGTCTACAAGGCCGCGCAGGCGGCCGGCATGAAGGCCAAGTTCGACTTGATGCCGGGCGGCCACGGCTGGGTCGTCTTCCGGCCCGGCATCGCCGCGCAGCTCCCGTGGCTCGCCCAGCAGACCGGGCTGACCCGGTGACCGGGGCGGGGACGGCACTGGCCACCGTCGGCGAGCAGCGCGGGCCCGGGCCCGACGCGCCGCGCCCGGCCGAGCGCGGCACCGACCGGGCCCCGGTCACCCGGACGCCGGAGCCGCGCCCGCAGCGGGTCCGCCGGGCGGCCAGGGCGGTCGGCTCCTGGCTGCGCTCGGCGCCGCTGACGCTGATCCTGCTGGCCGGGCTCTGGCTGCTCGGCGCGGCCACCGGCAGCCTCGGCCACGGCCCCTCGGAGCGCCTGCTGGAGCGGTTCGGGACCAGCGTGTCCACGCTGTCCGAGGGCCACTGGTGGGCGCCGGTCACCTCGATGCTCTGGTGCTCGGGCCGCGGCTCGTACGTGTTCACCAGCCTGCTGCTGCTCCTGGTCGGCCCGGCCGCCGAGCACCGGCTCGGACGGCCGCGCACCCTCGCGGTGCTGGTCGGCGGGCAGGTCGTCGGCACCCTGCTGGGCACCGCGCTGGTCGCGTTCGGCTCCTCGGCGGGGGAGCAGTGGACCGTCTCGGTGGCCGACCAGATCTCGGTCGGCCCCGGCGTCGGCCTGTTCGCCCTGGCCGGGTTCCTCGGGTACCGGCTCACCGTGCTCTGGCGCCGCCGGCTGCACCTGCTGGTGCTGCTCGTCCCGCTGGTGATGACGCTGTACGTGGGCCACCTGCAGAGCGTCCAGCGGTGCGCCGCCGCGCTGGCCGGGCTGGGCCTGGGCGCGCTGGTCAGCCGGGGCCGTCCGCACCTGCGCACCCACCGCTCCTCGCACTCCGAGACCCGGGTGCTGGTCGCGCTCTGCTTGGTCGCCGCGGCCTTCGGGCCGCTGCTCGCCTCGCTGTACGACAACGCCAGCGGGCCGTTCAACACCTTCTCCGAGCTGTACTTCTCGCACCGGCTCAGCCCGGACGAGGTGGCCGACCTCTGCGCGCTGTCGGCGCACGACTGCGCCCGGGCGCACGCCGTCGTCCGGATCTTCGACACCCCGGGCCGGATGATGGCCGCGCTGTTCCCGGCGCTGCTGCTGGTGCTCGCCGAGGGGCTGCGCCGGGGGCTGCGGTTCGCCTGGCTGGTCACCGTGGCCACCGAACTGCTCTGGGCGGCGCTGCTGTGCTGGCTGTACCTGGACGCCGGGCCGATCAGCCGGGACGTCGTGCAGTACTTCGTGGAGGCGCTGCTGCTGCCGCTGCTGACCACGGGCCTGCTGCTGGCCACCCGCAAGCGGTTCCCGCTGCGGCTGTCCGGCCGCTCGACGCGCCGGCTGGCCCTGGTGCTCGGCGGCGCGGCGCTCGCCTCCGCGGCCACCTACGTGGGGGTCGGGCGCCTGGTGGCCGGGGAGTTCGAGCCGGGGGCGAGCGCCCGCCGGCTGGTCGCCGGGCTGCCGGCCCAGTTCCTGCCGCCCGCGTACAACGACCTGCTGCCGGACTACCCGATCGCGGTCGGGCCGGTGGCGCGCTTCCTGGAGACGTACTGCGGGCTGGCGTTCTGGGCGGTCGCGCTGGCCGTGCTGCTGTCGGTCTTCCGCCGTCCGGTGCTGCACACCGACGCGGCGGCCGCCGCGCGGGCGCGGGCGCTGCTGACCGAGCACGGCGGCGGGACGCTCTCGTTCATCGCCACCTGGGACGGCAACCACTACTGGTTCGACGAGGGCGGCCGGGCGGCCGTCGCCTACCGGGTGGTGGGCACCGTCGCGCTGACCACCGGCGACCCGTTCGGCGCGCCGGAGGACCGGGAGCGGGCGGTGGCCGGCTTCGCCCGGTACTGCGACGCGCGCGGCTGGACGCCGTGCTTCTACAGCGTCGACGGCGGGACCAGGGCCGCCGCCGCGCAGCTCGGCTGGCGCTCGGTGCAGGTCGCCGAGGACACCGTGGTGCCGCTGCCCGAGCTGGCCTTCACCGGCCGCAAGTGGCAGGACATCCGCACCGCCCTCAACAAGGCCGGCAAGCAGGGCATCTCCGCGGAGTGGTGGGCGTACCACGAGGCGCCGCTCGCGCTGCGGGAGCAGATCCGGGCGATCTCCGAGGAGTGGGTCTCCGAGAAGGGCCTGCCGGAGATGGGCTTCACGCTCGGCGGGCTGGAGGAGCTGGACGACCCGGACGTGCGGGTGCTGATCGCGGTGGACGAGCAGCGGGTGGTGCACGGGCTGACCAGCTGGATGCCGGTGTACGAGGACGGCGTGCCGGTCGGCTGGACGCTGGACTTCATGCGCCGGCGCTCGGACGGCTTCCGCGGCGTCAGCGAGTTCCTGATCGCCTCGGCCGCGCTGGGCTTCAAGGAGGAGGGCGCGCGCTTCCTGTCCCTGTCGGGCGCGCCGCTGGCCAGAAACGGGCAGGACGAGGAGCCCACCGGGCTGCAGCGGATGCTGGACTGGATGGGCAAGGTGCTGGAGCCGGTGTACGGCTTCCGCTCGCTGCTGGCGTTCAAGGCGAAGTTCCAGCCGGAGTACCGGCCGATGTACATGGCGTATCCCGACCCGGCCGCGCTGCCCGGCATCACCAGGGCGATCGGCAAGGCGTACCTGCCGCACCTGACGGCCGCCCAGGGCGTCCGGCTGATGCGCAAGCTGTCGGGCTGACCCGCCCGGGGACGGCCGTACGGGCATCCCGGGCCCCGGACCCGGGTTGCCGCCGGCGGCCGCCGGCGAACGGCTCACCACGCGGGCGGGCGAGAGGCGGTCCGGAAACGCGGGCGCGCTCCCGGACGCCGGCGCCCGTCAGCCGAGCAGCTGGGCGAGCGCGCGGTCGGCGTCCAGGTGCAGGTGCTCCTCGCCCTCGGGGACGACCAGCCGGCTGCGCCACAGGAAGCGGCGCAGGTCGGCGGTGTCGAACTGGAGCAGCGCGGTGCCCTCGGGGGCCCGCAGCTCGACCATGGTGCGCCGGCCGACCGCGGGCCGGACGTGGACGTCGCCGACGCCGGCCGGCAGCTCGATGCCGGCCGAGAGCAGCTGGCGCGCGAAGATCCAGACGATGTCCTCGGAGTCCGGGCGCTCGGCGGGCTCGTCCAGCGAGAACTCGGCGGGGAAGGCCATCCGGACGGCCAGCGGGTCCTCGGGCAGGTAGGAGAGCACCACCCGCAGCCGGACGGAGCGGTGGAGGGAGAGGATCAGGCGGGCCTGGACGGTCTCTTCGACGGTGCGCACGGGTGGTCCCTTCGGTTCGGTGCGAGGCCGCGCTTCGGCAGGTGGGGTAGGTGCGGCCTCACCCTGGTGAGAGTCCCGGGACCCGTGGTGATTACCGGGTTCCACGAGACATTCGACGTGATCCGGGTCACATCGATTTCCGGCCGCGCGACCCCGGCGCGGAGCCTCGCCTGGAGGCCCGAACGGCGCCGGACCGGTACGCTGGGCGGGTTGTCCGATCGCCGCCCGACCGCGGGGCGAGGCCGCAAAACCGCCTCTGACCTGCGATGATCCCCCTCGGAGACCGTGAGTACTGCCGCCGCCTCCTCGATGCCGCTGTTCTCCGACGCACCGGAGCCGTCGGCGCCCGCCCGATCCGTCGGCCATGCCGCGCCCGCCGGTTCGCACCACCTCTCCCCGGCCTTCCCCGGCCGCGCCCCCTGGGGTACCGCCGGCAAGCTGCGGGCCTGGCAGCAGGGCGCGCTGGACAAGTACATCGAGACGCAGCCGCGCGACTTCCTCGCGGTCGCCACCCCGGGCGCGGGAAAGACCACCTTCGCCCTCACCCTCGCCTCGTACCTGCTGCACAACCACCTGGTGCAGCAGGTGACCGTCGTCGCGCCGACCGAGCACCTGAAGAAGCAGTGGGCCGAGGCCGCCGCGCGGATAGGCATCAAGCTGGACCCGGCGTACTCCTCCGGTCCGCTGTCCCGCGAGTACCACGGCATCGTGGTCACCTACGCGGGCGTCGGGGTCAACCCGATGCTGCACCGCAACCGCACCGAGGCCCGCAAGACCCTCGTGATCATGGACGAGATCCACCACGCCGGTGACTCCAAGTCCTGGGGCGAGGCCTGCTTCGAGGCCTTCGAGCCGGCCACCCGCCGGCTGGCGCTCACCGGTACGCCGTTCCGCTCGGACACCAACCCGATCCCCTTCGTGTCCTACGAGGCCGGAAGCGACGGCATCCGCAAGTCCGTCGCCGACTACACCTACGGCTACGGGCACGCGCTGGGCGACCACGTCGTCCGTCCGGTGATCTTCCTCAGCTACAGCGGCAACATGCGCTGGCGCACCAAGTCCGGCGACGAGCTGGAGGCCCGGCTCGGCGAGCCGATGACCAAGGACCTGATCGCCCAGGCCTGGCGCACCGCGCTGTCCCCGCAGGGCGAGTGGATCCCGGCCGTGCTCCAGGCCGCCGACCGGCGCCTGACCGAGGTCCGCAAGGCCATCCCGGACGCCGGCGGGCTGGTCATCGCCACCGACCAGAACGTGGCCCGGGCGTACGCCAAGATGCTGCGCGAGATCAGCGGCGAGAAGGTCACCCTGGTGCTCTCGGACGAGGCCGAGGCGTCCAAGCGGATCTCCGACTACGCGGAGGGGACCTCGCGCTGGATGGTCGCCGTCCGCATGGTGTCCGAGGGCGTCGACGTGCCCCGGCTGTGCGTCGGGGTGTACGCGACCTCGATCTCCACCCCGCTGTTCTTCGCCCAGGCCGTCGGCCGCTTCGTGCGCGCCCGCAAGCGCGGCGAGACCGCCTCGGTGTTCCTGCCGACCATCCCGCTGCTGCTGGGCTTCGCCAACGAGATGGAGCTCCAGCGCGACCACGTGCTGGACCGGCCGAAGAAGGAGGGCGAGGGCCTCTTCGACGAGGAGGACCGGCTGCTCGCCGAGGCCGAGCGGGCCAACGACGGGCCGGACGGCGCCGGCGGCGACGAGTTCTCCTACGAGGCGCTGGGCTCCGAAGCGGTCTTCGACCGGGTGCTGTACAACGCCATGGAGTTCGGCATGCAGGCCCACCCGGGGAGCGAGGAGGAGGAGGACTACCTCGGCATCCCGGGCCTGCTGGAGCCGGACCAGGTGCAGATGCTGCTCCAGAAGCGCCAGCACCGGCAGATCCAGCGCAGCAAGACCAAGCCCGCCGAGGAGGCCGACCTGCTGGAGCTGCCGGCCGAGCAGCGGCCGGTGGTCACCCACCAGGAGCTGCGGGAGCTGCGCAAGGAGCTGAACGCGCTGGTGGCCGCCTGGCACCACCGCACCAGCCAGCCGCACGGCACCATCCACAACGAGCTGCGCCGCCAGTGCGGCGGGCCGCTCACCGCGCAGGCCACCGCCAACCAGCTCAAGGCGCGGATCGCCAAGATCCGGGAGTGGGCCCAGTAGGAGGGCCGCCGCGCGCGGAGGAACGGTTCGGCGGACGGCGCGCACCCGGTGGTTCCCGGGCCCCGTTCGCCCGGCGCGTCCGGTCACCGGACCGGGGGCGCGCCCGGCCCTCGACGCACCCCGCGATTCGCGGTGGTTCGTCCGGAATTCGACACGGCGTTGGAGTCGATCACGCCCGAATTTTGGACAACCACTTCCGCCGCGTCATTTCCTTCACTACCTTTCCCCCACGCTCTTCCGCCGGGCGACCCCCGCGGGACGGCGTCGCGGGGCCGTGCGCGTCAAGGACGACGCCGTGCGGCCCGAGCGCGGCCACCCCCCACCCGCGCGCGACACCGACCTTGGAACGGCGCCGCCCGCCCCGCGAGCGCCGCGGAAAGGATTGCCCGCCGTGACTGCCGAGACCTCCCAGACCCTGGACCGCGGCGTCCGGGTCCTCAAGCTCCTCGCCGACTCCGAGCGCGGGCTCACCGTGACCGAACTGGCCGCCCGGCTCGCCGTCAACCGGACGGTGGTCTACCGGCTGCTGGCCACCCTGGAACAGCACGGCCTCGTCCGCCGGGACATCGGCGGACGCGCCAGGGTGGGCCTCGGCGTGCTGCGCCTCGCCCACCGGGTGCACCCGCTGCTGCGGGAGGCCGCGCTGCCGGCCCTGCGCAGCCTCGCCGAGGACCTCGGCGCCACCGCCCACCTCACCCTGGTGGACGGCAACGAGGCACTGGCCGTGGCCGTGGTCGAGCCCAGCTGGACCGACTTCCACGTCGCCTACCGGACCGGACTGCGCCACCCGCTCACCGAGAGCGCGGCCGGCCGGGCCATCCTGGAGGCGCGCACCTTCCCCAGCCAGCGCCGCCCCGAGCAGGGCTTCGTCATCACCCGTGCGGAGGAGCAGTCCGGAGCGAGCGGGGCCGCCGCCGCGCTGGTCGGGCTCAGCGGCATCGAGGGCAGCGTCGGCGTGGTGATGCTGAACGGCATGGTGCCCGAGCGGGTCGGCCCCCGGGTGGTGGAGGCGGCGACCGAGGTGGCCGACGCCCTGAGGTAGCGCCCGCCGGGGGCGTCGGGTGTGTTTGGATTCCCCTTGTGTCCGACACCAAGCTCCCCAAGGCCCTCACCTCCCCGCGGACCCGCGCGCTCACGCTCTGCGGCGTGCTGGTCGCCGCGCTCTTCGGCGTGGCCGCCTTCGTCCCGCTGCCGTACACCATCACCTGGCCGGGCCTGACCGCGGACACCCTGGGCTCGTACGAGGGCAAGCCGGTGCTCACGATCACCGGGGCGCCGCTGCGCACCACCGAGGGCGAGCTGCGGATGGTCACCATCACGGCGACCAACGCGGGGCAGAAGAACACCTTCTGGCGCTCGCTGCAGGCCTGGTTCGACCCGAAGGAGGCGGTGCGCCCGACCGAGACGGTCTACCCGGAGAGCAACCCGGTGAAGGCCGACGAGGCGACCGCCCAGCAGATGACCGAGTCCCAGGACGCGGCCACCGCGGCCGCGCTGAACCACCTCCACCTGTCGCCGGACCAGGTGAAGGTCAAGGTCGACCTGGGCGCGGTGGGCGGCCCGAGCGCCGGCCAGATGCTGGCGCTGGGCATCATCGACAAGCTGGCCGGGGACGGCAAGGGCGGCGACCTCACCGGCGGGCTCACCGTCGCCGGCACCGGCACCATCGAGAAGGACGGCACCGTCGGCCCGGTCGGCGGCGTCCCCCTGAAGACGCAGGCGGCCGCCCGGGACGGCGCGACGGTGTTCCTGCTGCCCAAGGACGAGTGCGCGGACGCCAAGGTGAACACCCCGAAGTCGCTGCGCCTGGTGCCGGTCGGGACCCTCGCCGAGTCGGTCTCCGCCCTGGAGGCGCTCAGGAACGGCGGGGCCGTCCCCTCCTGCTGACCGGGACGCCTCCGGCGGGCTGCCCCCCGCCGTCCGGCTCCCGCCGTCCGGCTCCCGCCGTCCGGCTCCCGCCGGCCGGGGTGCCGGGGCTGCCCCCCGGCCCCGGCGGGGCCCGTCAGATCCCGAAGGCCATCGAGGCGAAGTCGTCGCCGAGCCGGGTGCGCAGCTGGGCGGCGATCCCGGGCAGCCGGTGGGCCTGGGCCATCGGCAGGGAGACGGAGATCGCGCCGATGCCGTTGCCCGCGACGACCGGCACCGCCGCACCCGCCGAGCCGATCGCGTACTCCTGGAACTGGGTGATCGGGACGGCCCGCCGCGGGCCCTGGCGCGGCAGCAGCGGCAGGCAGGCCGGGTCCCGCAGGGTGTACGGGGTGAGCGGCACCATCGGGTAGCGGGCCAGGTGGTCCCGGCGCTCCTCGGCGGTCATCAGGGCCAGCAGGGTCTTGCCGGCCGCGTGGGCGTGCGCGCCGGCCCGCCAGCAGTGCCGGTCGATCAGCGGCGCGCCGGGGGCCTCGGCGGCCTCGACCAGCTCCACCTCGCCGTGCCGGTACCAGGAGAAGTAGACGGCGGCGGACAGCTCGTCGGCGAGCATGCCCAGCAGTGCCCTGAGCCGGGCCCGGCCGGTCGCGGGGACGTCGTACCTGATCAGCCCGGCGACCGCCGGCCCGGTGAGGTAGAGGCCGCTGCGGCGTTCCAGGTACTGGTCGTGCACCAGGGTGCGCAGCAGGTGGTAGGCGGTGCCCAGGGCGAGGTCGGTGTCCCGGGCGAGCTGCTTGGCCGTGGCGCCCTTGGGGTAGCGGGCGGCCGCCTCCAGCAGGCGCAGGGCTCGCTGGGCGGAGGCGATGAGGGTGGGGGCGGAGCCGTTGGCCGCGACCGCGTTCGTCATGCCGGGGCCGACCCGGGGGAGGGCGCGGCCGCCGGGGGTACCGGCGGATCCGAGGGCGGCGCGAGGGTTGGTAGAACGTTCATATATAGATCTTGCGGCCGTCGACGCCTCATGAATACGCCAAATCGGCGCGTCCGGGCGTCCGGTTCCTCCTACTCGGCGGCGGCCTGGTCGACCAGCGGCAGGATCCGGTACGGTACCGGGTTCTCCAGCACGATCGCGGTGGACGAACGGACGATCCCGTCGAAGCCCAGCACCCGGTCGATCACCCGCTGCAGATCGGCGTTGGACCGGGCCACGATCCGCACCAGCATGTCGCCGATCCCCGTGATGGTGTGCAGCTCCAGCACCTCCGGCACGCTCGCCAGGTGCGCCCGCACGTCCGCGCCCTGGCCCTGGGAGATCTCCAGGGTGGCGAAGGCCGTCACCGGGTAGCCGATCGCCGCCGGGTCCACCTCCGGGCCGAAGCCGCCGATCACGCCCTTGGCCTGCAGCCGGTCCAGCCGGGCCTGCACGGTGCCCCGGGCGACCTGCAGCCGGCGCGAGCACTCCAGCACCCCGATCCGGGGCTCCTCGGCGAGCAGCCGGATCAACCGGCCGTCCAGCGCGTCGATGGAGTCGTTGGTGCCGGCCGTCGGAGCGGCGGAAGCGCCTTGCGGGGAAGCGGAGTTGGGCGATCCGGGAGAGCCGGGGGAGCTCGGGGCGTGGGCGGGGGGCATTCGCGGCACCGTCCTGTGGTGGGCATTCTGTACAGCGGCGCGGCCGATTCTCCCGCTCCGGGGCGCAGCTTGACCAGGAGGAAACGGAACAGTTGCGCGCAGGTCGGACCGGCGCCACCCTCCAGCCACACCCCCGTGCGCAGGGCCCCGCCCCGGTGCCGGGGGACGGCCACGATGGTCCGTACGCCTACCGGGAGGGCAGTCATGACCGACACCGCCGCCGAACTCGCACTGTTCGGGGCCGGCCTCCCCCCGGACCCGGCCGAGGCGGGGCCGCTGCCGGCGGGCCGCGCCGACGCGGTGGTCTTCGCGGTCGCCGACGCCGAGCGGGCGGCCCGCCGCTACTGCGCCGCGCTCGGCCTGCGCTGTACCGCGTACGCGGGGCCGGAGACCGGCGAGCCGGAGACGCTCTCGTACGTGCTCACCGCGCCGGGGACGCGGATCGTGCTCACCTCCCCGGTGCGGGACACCGGCCCGCGCGGCCGGGAGCTGGCGGCGTACCTGGACCGGCACGGGGACGGGGTGCTGGACCTCGCGGTGAGCGTCGCGGACGTGTACTACGCCTACGACTACGCGGTGGACCGGGGCGCGCTGTCGCTGGCCGAGCCCTACGAGGCGCGGGACGACTACGGTGCGGTGGTGCTGGCCACCATCGGGGTGCCGGGCGGGACCAGGCACACGCTGGTGGACCGGGCGGGGTACGTGGGGCCGTACCTGCCGGGGTACGTGCCGTGCGAGGGCTTCTGACGGGCCGGCGGCTGACGCGGCGTCCGCTCCCGCGCCGGGGCGGGCCGTCCGGCCGGAGCGTCTCAGCGGATCGCCGTCTCCACGATCGGCGGGTGGCCGTTCCAGGAGGCGAAGACCGAGTTGGCCTCGTCGCCCCGGGTGAAGTCGACCCGCAGCCACTGGCCGTCGGTCCACACCTGCATCTGCCAGCCCGGGTCCGGGGTGGCGGAGACCAGGGTGGCCCGGTCCGGCTTCAGGTCCAGCGCGACCTTGCCGCCCGGGATCGGGTAGCTCTTCACCGTGGACGTCGCGGTGGAGGTGGGGGCGGGCCGGCGGGTGGGCGGCGGTGCGGCGGCACCGGTGGCGGCGGTGGGCGCCTGGCCGTGCGGGGCCGTGGCGGCGGTGGCGGAGGAGGAGCCGGAGGTGCCGGAGGTGCCGGTGGCGGTGCCGGTGGTCGGGGAGGCCGCCGGGGAAGGGGGCCCGGTCGGTGGCGTGGAGCGCGGCTGCTCCGGGGTGGCGGACGGGGAGTGCGGCGTGCCGTCGGCCTTCGGGGAGGGCAGCGGCAGCGCCGTGGGCTGCTCGAACGCGGCGCCGGTCAGCACCGCGTGCACGCCGAGCCAGGACAGCGCCACCGCCGCCCCGGTGGCCGCCGCCCAGGCGCCGAGCTGTACCAGTCCGTTCCGCATCGTCCGCACATCCTGCCGTATTTCCATACGGAAGGAGACCGGCACCCCCGGTATTCAGCAGGGGAGTTGCACAATGTCCGGACCCACCCCCGAGGTACAGACCATTGAACGGCGATGGCGTACCGTGCAGGCCCATGGCAACAGTGCTCGTGGTCGAGGACGACCCCTTCGTACGTTCCGCCCTCATCCGCCACCTGACCGACACCGGTCACGCGGTCCGCAGCGTGGGCACGGCCCTGGAGGCGCTGCGGGAGGTCGCCCAGGTCGGCTGCGACCTGGTGATCCTCGACCTCGGCCTGCCCGACCTGGACGGCAGTGAGGCGCTCAAGATGATCCGGGGCCTGACGAACGTTCCGGTGATCATCTCCACCGCCCGGGACGACGAGGCCGAGATCATCCGGCTGCTCAACGACGGCGCCGACGACTACCTGGTGAAACCTTTCTCCGGGGAGCACCTGAGCGCCCGGATGACCGCCGTGCTGCGCCGGTTCGGCGGCGGCGCGGCCCCCGTCGCCCAGGTGCTGCGGGTCGGCGGACTGGCCATCGACCTCCAGCGGCGGGAGGCCGCGCTCGACGGGCGGCTGCTCGACCTGACCCGCCGTGAGTTCGACCTGCTCGCCTTCCTGGCCGCCCGCCCCGGCGTGGTGGTGCCGCGCAAGGAGATCCTCGCCGAGGTCTGGCAGCAGACCTACGGCGGCGACCAGACCATCGACGTCCACCTCTCCTGGCTGCGCCGCAAGCTCGGCGAGACCGCCTCCAACCCCCGCTACCTGCACACCGTCCGGGGCGTCGGGGTCCGGCTGGAGGCCGCCGGAGGCCTGGCGGAGCACCGGACATGAGGCGGTTCGGACGTTCACTGCGCTGGGCCCTGATCAAGGCCGCCGTGGCCGGGACCACCATGGTCGCGCTGGCGTTCCTGATCCCGCTCGGGATGATGGTCCAACAGACCGCGCGGGACCGGGCCTTCACCGCCGCCGAACGGCAGGCCGCGGCGCTCGGACCGGCCCTGGCGATCACCACCGACGAGGACGCGATCAACCGGGCCCTGGCGAGTACGGACGCCGGCGGGCAGGGGCGCATGGCGGTGCACCTTCCGGCGGCCGGGCAGCCCGCCGGGGCCGGTGCTGGTGCCGGTGCTGATGCGGGGGAGGGGGCGGGGGCGGCCGCCGGTGCCGGTCCGGGTGCCGGCGTCGGCGTCGGATCGGGCGTCGGTCCGGGCGTCGGTCCGGGCTCGGGCGGCGAGCCCGGGGGCCCGCTGCTGGGAGAGGGCCGCGCCGCCGTGGCCGACGTGGCCACGGCCGGCGGGCAGGGCCGCTCCTTCACGGTGAAGGTGGCCGGCGGCTACGCCCTGCTCCAGCCCGTCGCGGTGGACACCGGGCGGACCGCGGTGGTCGAGGTCTTCGTCGCCGAGAGCGACCTCACCCGGGGCGTCGCCACGGCCTGGCAGGTGCTCTCCGCCGTGGCGCTCGGCCTGGTCGCCATCTCGGTGCTGGTCGCCGACCGGATGGGCAGCCGCATCGTCCGCTCCGCCCGGAAGCTCGCCGCCGCCGCCCGCTCGCTCGGCGCCGGGAACCTCTCGGTGCGCGTCCCGACCGAGGGCAAGGAGGTCGAGGGCAGCCCCGAGGAACTGCGCGAGGCCGGCCAGGCGTTCAACACCATGGCCGACCGGGTGGTCCAACTCCTCGCCGCCGAACGGGAGATGGCCGCCGACCTGTCGCACCGGCTGCGCACCCCGCTGACCGTGCTGCGGCTCAACGCCGCCTCCCTCGGCGAGGGCGACGCGGCCGACGCCACCCGGCACGCGGTCGCCCAGCTGGAGCGCGAGGTCGACCAGATCATCCGCTCGGCCCGCCGCGCCCCCGAGGACGCCCCCGCCGTCGCGGTCGGCTGCGACGCCGCCGAGGTGATCCGGGAGCGCGTCGCCTTCTGGTCGGCACTGGCCGAGGACGAGGGGCGCCGCTGGCAGCTGGCCGGCGCCGAACGGCCGGCGCCGGTGCCCGTCCAGCGCGGGGACCTGGCCGCCGCCGTCGACGCGCTGCTCGGCAACGTCTTCCGGCACACCGCCGTCGGCACCGCCTTCTCGGTGGACGTCCTGGCCACCGGCAGCTCCGTGATCGTGCTGATCGGCGACGCCGGACCGGGCTACAGCGACCCGGCCGCCGCCCTCAAGCGCGGCGAGGGGCACGGCGGCGAGGGCTCCACCGGCCTCGGCCTGGACATCGTCCGCAAGCTTGCCGAGTCCACCGGCGGGGACCTCGCGCTCGGCCGCTCCGCGGTGCTCGGTGGCGCCGAGACCCGGCTGCGGCTGCGCACCGGACCGCAGGAGGCGGCGCCCGCCCGGACCGGGCGACGGCGGACGCGGGGCGCGCTCTTCCAGAAGTGAGAGCGGCCCCGGACCGCCCTCCGTCACACCGTGTAGTCGATCGTGTCCGGTCCCGCCCGGACGGCATCCGGTATCGTCGCTGGTTGGCCGAGCCGTGGACGGAGTGGACAGTGACAGCGGTGCAAGACGAGCGCAGCCCGGTGCGGACCGCACCCGCCCCCTCGCCCGCCCCCCTGTCGGACCGGCTCCGCCGGGCCGTCGGCGCCCCCGTCCGGGCCCTGCGCGAGGCCCCCCGCCGTCCGCTGCTGGCGGCCTCGGCCGTGGCGCTGTTCTCCCTGCTGGTGTACGCGGTGGTCCGCCACTTCGTCCACACCTCGATGGTGGACATGATCGTCTACCGGGCCGAGGGCGCCGCCGTGGCCAACGGCACCGACCTGTACGCGCTGCGCGTCACCGAGTGGAACCTGCCCGCGACGTACCCGCCGTTCGCGGCGATGCTGTTCGTCCCGACCACCTGGTTCCCGATCCCCTTCCTCCGGGTGGCGATCACTCTCGGCAACCTCGGGCTGCTCGCCCTGCTGACCCACCTGTCCTTCAAGCTGGCCGGCTGGCCGCGCCGCGAGCTGCGGCCGATCGGCGTGGTCCTGGTGACCGGCCTCGGGGTCTGGCTCGAACCGGTGTTCACCACGCTGCGCTACGGCCAGATCAACCTCGCGCTGGCCTGCCTGGTCCTCTGGGACCTCACCCGCGCGGACGGGCGGCGGAGCAAGGGCGTGGCGATCGGCATCGCGGCCGGCATCAAGCTCACCCCCGGCCTGTTCGCGGTCTACCTGCTGATCACCGGCCGGATCCGGGCCGCCTTCGTGGCGGGCCTCACCTTCGTCGGCACCTTCCTGCTCGGCGCCCTGGTCCTGCCCGACGCCACCCGGGGCTTCTGGACCGAGTACCTCTACGACTCCTCCCGGGTCGGCAAGACCTGGATCGTCGACAACCAGTCGCTGCGCGGCGCCTTCGCCCGCCTGCTGCACACCGCCGACCCCGGCATCGCCGCCACCGCGGGCGCCGGTCTGGTCGCGCTGGCCGGGCTCGGCGTCGCCGCCTGGGCCGCGCGCAGCGGCCGCTGGCTGCCGCGGGCCGAGGCCTGGGGCGTCTGCTGCGCGGCCGTCACCGCCGTACTGATCTCACCGATCAGCTGGACCCACCACTGGGTCTGGTGCGTGCCGATGCTGGTCCTGCTCGCCGCCGAGGCCTCGGTCGAGCACGCCCGCCCGGTCGGCGTCCGCCGGCTGCGCTGGCGGGCCGTCTTCTGGGCCACGCTGGTCGCCTTCCTGTCCTTCGCGATGTGGGCGGCGAAGCCGGTCGGCCTGGCCGTCCTCGACATGGCGCCGTGGCGACAGCTGCCGACCTCGGTCTATCCGTGGGTCGGCCTCTGCTTCCTGCTCGCCGCCGCCGTCCGGATAAGGGCCCGACGGCTCTCGGCCGGCGCGCCGCTGGTCCGGCTGCCCGGACAGCGGGACGCCGGTGGCCCGGACGCCGCCCGCGGCCGTCAGCAGGCCCCCGCGGCCCGCTGAGCCGGCGGGGGCGCCGCTCCCGTTCCCTCGTCCCCGCTTCTTCCCGCGGGGTCCTCTCCTCCGGGGCTCCGGCCGGGACTCCTCCGGTCCGGGTCCTTCCGGCAGGGGTTCTTCCGGCAGGGGTTCTCCCGACCGGGCCCGCTCCCGCCGTGCCCGCTGCTCGTCCTCCGCTCCGCGTTCCCGCGGATGTTCGAGCCCGTGCTGGTGTACGTGCCCGTGCTGATGTACGTGCCAGTGCACGCTGCGGCGCACGCCCTAGGCGAGCAGCTCGGCGAGCGAGCCGTCCATGTCGAGCGCGGCCAGCTCGCTGCCCGGCGGGACCAGCCGGTGCGCGCGCTCCAGCCAGGCCGCGACGGCGGGCAGCGGGGCCTCCAGCAGAGCGTCCCCGGCGGGCGAGCTCAGTGCCAGACAGAGCACGCTGCGCCGGCCCGAGCGGGTCGGCCAGATCCGCACGTCGCCCTGGCCGCACGGGCGGAAGGTGCCCTCGACCAGCAGCTCGCGGGCGAACACCCAGGTCACCGGGGAACCGGTGTCCAGGTGGAAGGTGATGTACACCGCGTACGGGTCGTGGCTGCCGTAGGACAGCCGGGCCGGGACCGGGACGCTGTGCTCCGGGGAGAGCACCAGGTTGAGCTCCAGCTCGTGTTCGACGACGCTGACGGGACGCTCCATGATCGTCTTTCCTCTCTGCCTCGGGCGGTGCCCGGTTCCGGGCGCCTTTGACCTTTGAGAGGGCGGTCCGCACCGGCTCTTACACACGTTTCCGGGATTTCTTCGGGAAGTTCGGTGAGGAGTGGTGAACAGTGAGCGGACGGCGCGTGATCACCGCCACGCGCCGGTTCTCTACCTTGAGCGACCCCCCGTTGTCCGGAGAATCGCGAACTTTCCCTGGTGGTCCCGGTGAGGTACTACCCTTTGTGACTGCCCGGCGACTGTCCGCCCACCGGCGATGCCCCCACACGCGCCGAGTTCCGGGCGTGCGCCGGGTCGTGCGCGCGGGTGGCCGCCTCTGCGGCGGTCGGGCCCGGTCGGGCCGGCCGTCCTCGTCAGGACCTGCCAGGAAAGAAGACCCCCATGACGGACCGCCCCTTCGCCGCCGCCGGCGACCCGGCCGTCTCGCCCGAGCCCGGTTACTACCCGGACCCCTCCATCCCCGGCTTCGTCCGGTACTGGGGCGGCTCGGCCTGGGTGCCCGGTACCAGCCGGCACGCACCCGTCGAGGGCGAGGTGCTGGAGCCGCCCCGGTACGCGACCCGGCGGCCCGCCCCGGACGGCGCGGCGGCGTCGGCGGTGCCGCCGCCCGCGGTGCCGCCGGAGGCGGCGGGGCCGGATGCGGGGGCTCCGGTGCCGGTGGCCGCGGAGCCGGTTCACGCGCGGCCGGGGGCCGTGGAACCGGTGCGTCCCGGGGCGGTGCGTGCGGAGACGATGTACCCGGACGCGATGTACCCGGAGCCGGTGTGTCCGGAGGCTGTCTGCCCGGATCCGGCGGCCTCGGGGCCGATGCTCTCGCAGCCGGTCTTCGCGCAGTCGGTGTCCTCGGCCCCGGTGCCCTCGGCCCCGGTGTCCTCGGCGCCGGTCTCCTCGGCCCCGGTGGCGGAGGGGCGGGTCGGGCTGCCGGCGGGCGGGGGTGACACCGGGCCGGTGTACTTCGACCAGACCTCGGGAGGCGCGTCCTTCGTGCTCGGGCCGAGGGTGGCGGAGGTGATCGGCGGGCCGGTGTTCCGGACGGTCGACGGGCCGGGGACGGCTGCGGGGGTCTCGGCGGGGCCGGTGTCGGGCTTCGCCGCTGCCGGGCCGCCGGGGGCCGCCGGCTCGCTGCCCGGGGTGGTCCGGGGCGCGGTCCGGGCGCCGGACCCGGCTGTGGTCGCGGCTCCGGCCGAGGCTCCGGACCCGTCGGCCGAGGAGTCCGGGTGGCAGGCCGATCCGCGGACCCAGCGGGGCCTGATGGAGACGGGTGACGCACCGCGGTGGGTCTCCTGGGGGGTGCTCCCGGAGGCGTCCGATGCAGAACAGGGGCGTGCGGAGCCCGAGCGCGCTCCGATTGCCGCAGGCCCGGCCGCCGGCGCTGCCCCGGTTGCTGTTCCCCTTGCCGCTCCCGCCGGTGCCCCTGTCGGCGCTCCCGCCATGGTCGCGGCCGTGGCGGCGGCCGTGCGGGAGGTGCCGGTGCCGGCCGTCCTGGCCTCGGGGCCGGTGCCCGTGGTCGGCGAGGGAGTGGCGCAGATCCCGGCCGGGGCCGCCGCCGCCTCGAAGCCCGTGGCCGCGGCGACCGCCTCCGCTCCCGCCGCCGTCCACGCCGCGCCGCTGCCCGCCGTGCGGACGGTCCGGCAGACCGCGGTCCAGCCCCGCCCGTCCGCCGCCACCGTCCCCGTGCCCGCCCGGGCGGCCCGCACCGCCCGGACGACCCGGATCGCCGCCGGGCCGGCCGGCCTCGGACGCCGGCTCGCCGCGCGGGCGGTGGACACCGGGGTGCTCCTGGTGGTCGCGGTCGCCGCCGGGATCCCGCTCGGCAACTCGGTCTCCGACCACCTCCGGCAGAAGGTCGACCAGGCCCGGATGGCCAGCGTCCTCGCCCGGCGCCAGGTCCAGGTCTGGCTGGTGGACGACGTGGTGCTGGGCAAGATCGCCGTGCTGATCGGCATCCTGCTGTTCGTCAGCCTGCTCTACGAGGTGCTGCCGGTCGCCCGCACCGGCCAGACCTTCGGCAAGCGGCTCGCCCGGATCCGGGTGGTCGACGCCGCGGCCCCGGCCGCCCGGACCAGGCTGAGCCTCGGCCGTTCGCTGCTCCGGTGGGCCGTGCGGCAGCTGGGCGCGCTGCTGCTGCTCGGCCTGGTCTGGCCGGTGTTCGACCGTGCGGCGCGGCGGGGCTGGCAGGACCGCGCGGCCCGTACCCGGGTGGTGCGCGACTGAGGCCCGACCGGGCCCGTGCAAAACGGACAAAATGTCCCGAACATCGAGAATGTGCGATGTTCTACTCGGGGTCATGAGCACCCACGACCCCTCAGGCCCCCAGCCGGAGGGGGGCGGCAAGCCCTCCTTCGACAAGCAGCCCCCGCAGCCGGGCGGCGGCACGCCGGAAGGCGAGCCGTCGGGCCCGACCCCGTCCCACGAACCGTCCGACGGCCCCGGCGCCTACCAGGGCACCTACGGCGGGAGCCCCTACGGCGAGCCGACACCCGGTCAGAACCCGTACGGCGAGAGCCCGTACGGCCAGCCGCCACCCGGCCACGGCACCGGCTACGGCCCCGGCGCCCACGGCACCCCCGGCGCCGGCCCCGTCCCCGGCATGCCGCCGATCGGCACCTGGCCCAAGCGGATCCTCGCCCGCCTGATCGACTACATCCTGATGCAGGTCATCGGTGTGATCGTCGTGGGGCCCTTCACCGACCTCAGCACGCGCAACGGCTCCACCGAGGCGTTCTGGCTCGGCTGCGCCCTCTACCTCGTCTACGAAGCCCTGATGCTCGGCCGGGACGGCCAGACCCTCGGCAAGAAGGCGATGAAGATCCGCGTCGCGATGCTCGTCGACGGCAACAAGCCCACCCCGTCCGCGGCCTGGACCCGTGCCGCCGTCTTCATCCTCCCGGCCGTCATCTGCTGCGCCGCGCTCTGGTGGGTCGTCGACGGGATCTTCGGCGTCTTCGACCGGCCCTACCGGCAGTGCCTGCACGACAAGGCCGCGAAGACCGTGGTGGTCACCACGGAGATCTGACCACGGCGACGCGGCACACGCCCCGCGCCCGGCGGCGGATTCAGCGCTGCCGGGCGTACCCGTGTCCGGCGGCGGCCGCGGTGGGGCGGGGCGCTCCCGCCGCGTCGGCGGAGCCCGCCGGACCCGCCGGACCCGCCGGACCCGCCGAGCCCGCCGGACCCGCCGAGCCCGGTGCCGGGGCGACGGCCCTGGCCGCGGCGGCGGACATCGACAGCACCGTCACCACGGTGCCGAGCACCAGCGCGAACCCCACCAGCACCACGACCGCCGGCACGCCCGAGGCGCCCGAGACGGCCAGCAGTGCCACCGTGGTGGCGACGACGGTGAACGAGCCGAGGCAGGCCTGGGCGACGGAGGGACGCGGCATGGCGGGAATCCTTCGCACGTCGGGGGAAACGGGCGGGCGGGAGTGGAGCCGGTCCCGTGGTCCTACCCCGCGGGGGAGAGGGGCACGTCCAGGCTAGTCCCCGGAGGCGGGAGCACAGGGGGCGCACGGACTCACCCCGGGGTCGTCCGGCCCGGCCGACGGCCCGCACCCGGTCGGTACGGTGAACCGGAACCATCGACACCGCGCACCACCACACCCGGGGGAACCGACCATGCCCATCCCCGCCGACTGGCCCACCACCGAGGCCCAGGCACTCGCCGAACAGGAGCGGCTGCGCCCGCTCGTCCAGGCCCACGACGACCCGGACCACGACGACCCGGACCGCGACCCCGCCGGCCCCGGCACGCTCATCGCCGGCGTCGACGTCGCCTACGACGACGACCACGACCTCGTCGCCGCCGCCGCCGTCCTGCTCGACCGGGACACCCTGGACGTGGTCGAACAAGCCACCGCCGTCGGCCGGATCGCCTTCCCGTACGTCCCCGGACTCCTCGCCTTCCGCGAACTCCCCGCCGTCCTCGACGCGCTGGCCGCCCTCACCCGCACCCCCGACACCGTCGTCTGCGACGGCTACGGCCTCGCCCACCCCCGCCGCCTCGGCCTCGCCAGCCACCTCGGCGTCCTCACCGGACTGCGCACCCTCGGCGTCGCCAAGACCCCCTTCACCTTCGACCACCACCAACCCGACGCACCCCGCGGCTCCTGGACCCCCCTCACCGACCCCGCCACCGGCGAAGAGGTCGGCCGCGCCGTACGCACCAGGGCCGGCGTCAAACCCGTCTTCGTCTCCGTCGGCCACCGCACCGGCCTCGACACCGCCGTCCGCACCACCCTCCACCTCGCCCGCCACTACCGCCTCCCCGAAACCACCCGGCACGCCGACTCGCTCTGCCGCCGCGCCCTCGCCGACGCCCAGCACGCCCGGACGAACGCGAACTGACCACGGCCAGGGCGGGGTTCGGGCCCGGTGTGTTAGACATGAGACACCGGGGCCCGGCCCCGACCGCCAGGGACGGACGCACGGGGGGCGCCGAAATGGGATCAGGGACCACCGGTACCGGATCGACTGGCGGAGCCGGACAGGGCTACCGCGTCGAAGTGGAACAACTCCGCACCTTCGCCGGCCAAGTACGGCTCCTGCTCGCCGACTTCCAGAAACACGCCGACGGCACCGACACCCACGGCCGCAGCGCCATCGGCAAGAACGCCTTCGGGACCTTCGCCGAAGCCACCGAGATCCACGGCCGCTACGGCACCATGCGCGACGCACTGCGCGACGTCCTCAACCAACTCCAGGAAGCCGTGGACGAGGCCCAGCAGAAAGCCGACCTCACCGCCGCCAACTACGAGGAACAGGACCGGCACACCGCCACCGGGCTCAAACTCGGCGACGACGGCTGGTCCGTCGCCCAGCCCTCCCCGAGCAGCCTGACCACCGCCCAGCAGAACCGCACCCCCGCCACCCGAGGCAACGCCACCGCCTGACCGCCGCCCGCCCGGACCCGAACGGAGGCCGACCGCCCGTGGTCTACACCGACTTCACCAAGTACAGCCACGCCCAACTCCGCACCATGGCACAGGCCCTCGACCCCGGCGCGGTCATGGCCGCCGGCGACCCCTGGCGCAAGGCCGCCGACACCCTCAAACAGATCCGCCAGACCCTCACCAAGGCCAGCACCGAAGCCGCCACCTCCTGGGAAGGCACCACCAGCGACGCCTTCCACACCCGCATGCTCACCCTGGCCGCCAGCATCAACAACGCCGCCGCCTACGCCAACGACGCGGCCAACACCCTCCACAACACCTCCGAGGCCATGGCCAAGGCCAAACGCGACATGCCCGAGGAACCCGGCAACTGGGACAAGGTCAAGGACACCGTCGGCGACGCCCTCTTCGGCGACGAGGACGAACACCTCCCCATCGCCGACCGCAAGAAGGCCGAAGCAGCCGCCATCATGCAGACCCTCGCCATGCACTACCGCGTCGCCACCCCAGCCCTGAAGCCCCCGCCGTTGCCGAAGACGCGTGCCGACAAGCCCGGTGATACGGAATCGCAGGACGATCCCGGCAACGCGGTGGCGGTTGCAGCGGCTGTCATGTCGGGAACCTCGATCGGGGCCGGGGGAACGGCACGGACGGCATCATCCCCTGCGGTGCAGCGCCCGAAGTCTTCCCAACAGCCGATGGTGGCCGGGTCCACATCCAAGGGCGCGGCTGCCCCGACCGATTCCGGAATCAAGGGAGGTACGGCGCAAGCCCTGTCGAAGCCGCCGAGCACGGCGAGCCGTGGCCCCGAAGCGGGCATTTCCGGTACTCCGGTATCGCGTCCAAGCGGTAACGTGCCGATTACCCCCACCTCCGGTACCCAGACTTCTGGCCTGAGCGGTGTACCGGGCATGAGCCCTGCCACCGGACTGGCCATGCCCGGGGGCGGACAGACGGTTGTCGGCCCCACTGGCCCGGCCGCGCAGAATTCAGCGACCTTGCCCGGATTCGGGCAGGTCAAGAGCGGATTCGGAGGCAGCGGATTCCCTGGCAGTGACAGGCCGATGGAGCGAGCTGTCACAGGTGGTGGCGCCGAGGTGAGTCCCGGCACCGGAGCCGGAGGCCGTGAAGTGCCAGGGGCCAAGCAATCCGGTGCGCCGCAGGGCCGGACAGGTGCGGGTCGGGGGACCATGCCCCCCGATGCCGGAGCGCACAACAAGCAGGCATTCACGGAAGGCGGGTCCGGGCTGGGGGCGCGGAATCGCCTCAGGAGTGAGGCGGGAGCCGTAGGTGCGAACGGCATGTCTCCTGGTGTTCCGCTGACCGGGCCTCAAGGGCGCAAGAAGGAGCGCACGAAGGGCGGCAGGAGGCCGGACTACCTCGTCGAGGACGAGGAGACCTGGGCGTCGGACAAGCCGACCAACCCGAACGTGGTGGAATGAGGCTGGTCCGTAGCCGGACGGGTGATCTGATCGCATCCCGCAGGTCGGTGACCTGCGGGATGCCTCTTGATTGGGGTGACCGGATTTGACGAGCCGCCGGTTGGCGCGTGGTACGGCAGTCCTGGCTGTCGGGACAGTGATCTGCGGTGTTGTCGTACCGGTGGCATCGGCCGATCAGATCAGGGACCAGCAGTGGGCGCTGCAGACCTTCGAGGCCGAGACGAAGGTCTGGCCGGTCAGTCAGGGCGATGGCGTCATCGTCGCAGTGATCGACACCGGAGTAAACGCGGACCATCAGGATCTGACCGGGCAGGTTCTTCCCGGGGCTGATTTCTCCGGCACGCAATCCGACGGTCGAGTCGACACGGACGGCCACGGCACCGGGATGGCGAGTCTTATCGCAGGGCACGGGCACGGGACCAAGGCCGGCGTGATGGGTCTTGCTCCGAAGACGAGGATTCTTCCGGTAAAGGTGAGGACGGACGAAAACGGTCCCATCCCGGAGCAGAACGACCTGGCTGCGGCTATCCGCTTTGCAGTGGACAAGGGCGCGAAGGTCATCAACATTTCGCTTGCCGGGAATTCGCGATTCGACTCGCAGACACGCAAGGCAGTCGCGTACGGGGTGTCGAAGGACGTCGTGCTGGTCGCGGGGACGGGCAACGACGGATCCAGTAGCGGCGTGGAGTATCCGGCCGCCTTCCCGGGCGTGGTGGCCGTGGGGGCGACAGACTCCAATGGAACCGTGTGGGGCGATTCCACCTCAGGGCCCGAGACCACCCTCACTGCGCCTGGTGTCGGGATCTACCACGCCTCGGCGAAGTCACCGACAAGCTATGTGACCGCGAACGGCACCTCTGACTCCACCGCCTACGTATCCGCCACCGCGGCGCTCATCCGGTCCAAGTATCCCGACCTGTCGGCCGGACAGGTGATCAACCGCATGATCAAGTCGGCCACCCCGCCGGCCAACGGGACGGTGGTGCCCAACAACCAGTACGGCTACGGTCTCGTCGCGCCGGCGAAGGCTCTGGAAGCGAATCCCGTCGTGGACAACGGGCCTCGGGAGAATCCGCTGGTCGGGCGGATGGAAGCGAAGGGCACTCCTCCGCCGGTGGACGAGGAGACCGACGACCCCGCCGTGGAGCCCATGGTCCCCGAGGGGGACAGGGGCAGCAGTGACAGCGGGGTCTGGTCGGTGTTGGGGGCGGGGGTCGGCGGGTTGGTGTTGGTCGTCGGTGTGGTCGTGGCGTTGGTGGTGCGGCGGCGGGGGCGGGGGTCGTATCAGTGAGTGGCGAGCCATTCGTCGCGTAGGGCGGCCATCTGGAGGACGTCCCAGTAGCGGTCGTCCCAGTGGTGGGCTTGGCGGGAGCGGCCTTCGAGGGTGAAGCCGGACTTGCGGTAGGCGTGGGCGGCGCGTTCGTTGTACTCGAAGACTTCGAGGTGGACGCGGTTGAGGCGGATGGTCGTGAAGGCGTGGCGCAGGACCAGGATGGTGGTTTCGGTGCCGATGCCGCGGCCGGTGCTGTCCGGGGTGAGGGCGATGCGGTAGCTGGCGGAGGAGTTGTCGGGGTCGACGTCGGTGAGGGCGGTTTCGCCGAGGAAGCGGCCGGTGGCGGGGTCTTCGACGGCGAGGTCGAGGCGGTCGGGCTGGGCGGCGCGGGTGGCGCACCACTGGTGGATCTGGTGGTGGGTGAAGGCGGTGCGGGTGCCGGTGAGCCGGTTGGTCGTTGCGTCGGTGCAGAGTTCCCACATGGGGTGGGTGTGCCGTTCGTCGAGGGGGACGAGGCGGATGGTGGGGCCGTGCAGGGTGGGTTTGACGGCGAGGGCGGCGAGGTCGGGGTGGTCGGTGGCCATGGTGTTCAGGATGGTCGGCCGGTTTCCGGTTCGTCCACGCATTTGTCCTGGGGTGCACCGGCGGGCGGGGGCGTGTGTTGGCGGCGTGCGCCGGATGATGCGCTGGGTCGGCGAGGTGACCGAGGTGGCCGGGGTGGCGGCATTTCGGCGGCCGATGGCGTCATTGCCGCTGGTGGGGCTTCCCGGGTGGCGGGGATGCTGGGCCCATGAGCACTCCTGAGAGCACCCGGGCCGAGAACGCGCCGATCGGCACCGCCACCGCGGCCGCCGCTACTCCCGCCGCCACCGACGGCGGGATCGTCCCCGACACCAAGGACTGGACCTGGGTGCTGGAACGCCCTTGCCCGGACTGCGGGTTGGACACCCCGGGGGTGGTGCGGGAGGAGGTCGCCGGGATGGTCCGGGCGAACGCGGAGGGCTGGCTGGCGGTGCTGGCGGGGGACGTGGACGGGCTGCGTCGGCGGCCGGCGCCGGGGGTGTGGTCGGACCTGGAGTACGCGTGCCACGTCCGGGACGTCTTCCGGCTGTTCGACGTCCGGTTGGGCCTGATGCTCGACCGGGAGGACCCGCTGTTCCCCAACTGGGACCAGGACGGGACGGCTGTCGCCGAGCGCTACGGGGAGCAGGACCCGGTGGTGGCCGGGGAGTTGGCGGAGGCCGCGGAGAGGCTCGCCGTGGCCTTCGAGCGGGTGGCCGGCGCGCAGTGGGGTCGGACCGGGAACCGCAGTGACGGGGCGCGGTTCACGGTCGAGTCGTTCTCCCGGTACCTGATCCACGACCCGGTGCACCATCTGTTCGACGTGACGGGCGAGCGGGTCTGAGGCCGGTCCGGGAAGAGCCGGGCCGGGAAGAGCGGGGCCGGGAAGGGCCGGGAAGGGGCGGGCCGGGGCGCGGGGTCACCAGCCGGAGGCCTCGCGCAGCATGGTGCGGCGCAGCCGTCCGGCGACGCTGGCGGCGTCGGTGCCGATGACGTCGGCGATCTCGGGGGCGGCGAGGCCGACGACGTAGTGCAGGATCGCCAGGTCGTCGTCGGCCGGGTGGCGGTCCGGGTCGGCGGTCACTCTGCGGGTGTGGTCGGCGACGGTGCCGCGCAGGATCTCCCAGGCGTGCGCGGTCGGGTTGGAGCTGCCCATCAACTCCCGCCAGTGCACCGCGATTTCCGCGAAGGCCTGCTGGACGGCGGCGGCCGCGGCGCTGTGCTCGGTCAGCCACACGTGCGCGTAGCTGAGGTACCGGGGGCGGTGGAGTTCGCAGAAGGCGGTGAACTCCAGTGGTACGTCCGCCGGCTCGCCGGGCCCCGGGGGCGGCTCGGCGGAACTCCTGTGACGGTTGGTCATCTCGGCTTCTCGGAAAGGGAGATGGGTTTCTGACGGTCGATCATCTGTGCTCACTCTACGGTAGGCCCTCGGTGCGCTGGGTGACCAATCCGATGGAATGCCCGGAACCCGCCGCCGCCAGGCCGGTTCCGGTGGCGACCGGGTGCGGAGCGGCGGCGGGGCGGTCGGGCGGGCGGCCGGCGAGGGCCGGCGGGGCTGTGCTGCGCGGTGGCGCGGGAGGCGTAGGTGCGAGCGAGTCGCGGCTGGTCAGAGGGGTGGGGCGGCGGTGGCTGCGGGGTGGTTGATGTGCCACCGTAGGCCCTGTGGAGGCTGGCGTCCACGCCCGGGGCGCGAACCCGCGCCCGCACAACCACCTGCACAACCGCACTCGTGATCGCGCGGGAAGATCACCACGGATGAGGGCATGGCCGTCATCACGGTGACGACCGTTCGGGGTGGGGTGGGGGCGTGCGCGGAGTGGACGCCGGCCGCGGATCGAAGCACGCCCCGGCGGCCCGATCGGGACCTGCCGGGGCGGGTGGCGGCCGGAGCGGCCGCCGGTCAGGAGGTCGTCCGGGCCTCCGTGGGGGAGATCCGGTCGGCGGCGGTGTCCCGCTCGACCTGGGTCGGGAAGGCTTCGACGGCCCGTCGCCGGGCCGACTGCGCCGCCGCGGCAGCCACGGCCGCAGCCGCCGCGGCTGCCCCGGATGCGGCCTCCTCGCGTTCGCGCCGGTGCGCCGCACCCGAGGCGTGACCGGGGGCGTGCGAACCCGAGGCGTGACCGGAGGCATGCGAACCCGGGGCATGCGAACCCGAGGCGTGCGAGCCCGGGCCGTGCCCGCCGGAGCCGTGCCCGCCGCCGGCGAGCGCCGCGGCGGCGAGTCCGCCGGCGGGCCGTCCCGCGGCCCGTCGCCGGCGGCCGAGCGCGGCCCGGGCGGCGTGTTCCTCGGCGGCCTGTCTAGCGGCCAGGTAGGCCTGGACGGCGGCCATGCCGTAGACGGGCTGGATGAGCTGGTGTCCCTTGAAGAAGGGTCTGGCCGGGGCGAACCCGGCGGCGACCACGAGGTCGCGGATCTCTGCTATCTCGGCCTCACTGCGCGCGGTGAAGCGGACCTCCCAGCCCTTCTTGTACGTATGCCCCTTCTCGCCGCTTCGGCGGGCGGGGTCCGGGCGGCGGACGTATCCGGGCAGGCGGCCGAGGCGGAGCTGGGCCGCGCGGAGGCCGGCGGTCTCGTCACGTGACATGACGTAAGCCTAGGCAATCCCCGGGGCCGGATTGACGCCTTGGGGGTCCCTCGCCGTATGCCTTTGGTCACTCTGGGTCAGGCGACCAGGTCGCCGATCGTTTTCGATCACATATGACAACCTGATGAGCGTCAATTACTCCAAATGAGTGAGGGTATGAGGACTTTAGTGCGGGCTGATCCCGGTTTCGCGACGGTTGAGTAACAGTGCGTCAGGGTCCCGGTCGCAGGTCCTGACGGGCGGGGATGGTGTCGGCATGAGCTACCGGATTCCGTCGCCGCCGCCGTCCCTGGAGGAGCTGGCGAAGCGTCAACAGAACGTCGTCACCGCGAGCCAGTTGCGGGCCCGGGGCGTGCCGGCCCGGATCATCACCGAGCACTGCCGCCGGGGCGGCCCCTGGCAGCGGGTGCTGCCCCGGGTCTATCTCCTGCAGGCCGCCGAGCCCACCCCGGAGCAGCGGATGTGGGCCGCGCTGCTGTACGCCGCGCAGAACGGCCGTGAGGAGGGCCGCCGGGAGGGTGCGGTGATCACCGGTGCGGCCGCGCTGGCGCTGTACGGATTCACCGTCGTGCCCCGGCTGCCCGCGGTGACCGGGGTGGACGTCCTGGTGCCCCGGCAGCGCCGGCTGAAGGACGCCGGCGAGGTGCGGATCCGGCGCACCGAACGGGAGTTGGTGGCCCGCTCGGTGCACGGCCTGGCCTGTGCGCCGGTGGCCAGGGCGGTCGCCGACGCGCTGGTCGAGTGGACGGCCGGTCCGGTCGGTCCGGGAGGTTCGGCGCCGGTGCGCGAGGTGCTGCGGGAGGCGGTCTCCCGGCCCGAGGACCGTTGCACGGTAGGGGAGTTGGTGGCGGAGCTGACCGACTCCGGACTGACCGGTGAGCCCCGGGTGCGGGCCGCATTGGACGAACTGATCGCCACCGAGCGGGACTTGGCGCTGGAGCGGATCGGCCGCCTGGCGGACGAGTGGCTGCTGCCGGCCCCGCTGAACGCCCCCGAGCTGCGGATGCGCGGAGGCACGTACATCGCCGTCCCGGACCTCTACTGGCCGGAGCGGGGTGTCGCGGTGGAGGTGGACTCGGAGCTGCGCAGCGTGAGCGAGGGGGAGGCCGCCTGGGTGCGCGGCGGCCAGCACCGGATGGAGTACCTGGGCATCCGGGTGGTGTACGTCTCCGGAGCCCGGCTGGCCGAGGACCCGGACGTGGTCGGCGGCGAACTGCGCGAGGCCTACCGGATCGGGGGGACGGACGTGGTGGAGCTGCTGGTGGTCTGAGCGCGGCCCCGAGACGGCGGGCCGCCCCCGCGCCGCGAACGCCCCCCCACTCCCCGCGGCACCCACTCCCCGCGGCACCCACGCGCCGCGAAACCCACACCACGACGCACGCGCCGCGAAACCCACGCACCGCGCCCCCGCAGCCGGCCCCCCGGAGTCGTTACGAACGGACCACCGGCTCGCCGACCAGCTCGACCCCGGCCGCCCGCAGCTCCGCCAGCGCGGCGGCGGTGGTCTCCGCGGCGACCCCGGCGGTGAGGTCCAGCAGCACGCGGGTGGTGAAGCCGGCCCGGGCGGCGTCCAGGGCGGTCGCCCGGACGCAGTGGTCGGTGGCGATGCCGACCACGTCGACCTCGTCGACCTGTCGTTCGCGCAGCCACTCCACCGGGCCGCGGCCGTTCTCGTCCAGCCCCTCGAAGCCGCTGTACGCCGCCGAGCGGGCGCCCTTGTCGAAGACCGCCTCGACCGCGCCGGAGATGACGGAGGGCGCGAAGTTGGGGTGGAAGCCGACGCCTTCGGTGCCGGCCACGCAGTGCGGCGGCCAGCTGTCGACGTAGTCCGGCTCGTCCGAGAAGTGGTCGCCCGGGTCGATGTGGTGGTCGCGGGTGGCGAGGACGTGCCGGTATCCGGGGGAGGACTCGGCGATCAGGTCGGTGATGGCGGCGGCCACCTCGGCGCCGCCGGCGACGGCCAGGCTGCCGCCCTCGCAGAAGTCGTTCTGCACGTCGACGACGATCAGTGCCCGGTGCATGACGTGACTCGCATCCTCGGATCTCGGGGGCCCGCGGGAGGCGGCGCCCCGGTGGGGGAGCCCTCGGGGGTGCGCGGCCCGGTCGTGCCGGGCGCGGGGGGTCCTCGGGGAGCTCCGGGGGAACTCGGGAACTCTACGGCTGACTCTAGGGAGTGGCGCGCGGGGGCGGAAGCCCCGTGGCGGGTCTTCGGGCCCGTGTCCGCGCGGGGTGTGCGGGACGGAGCCCGGGACCGGATCCGAACCGCCGGACCGGCCCCGGGCTCCGGTCAGTGGGCCGGGTCGGCGGGCAGGACCAGCTCGGTCGGCAGTACCGGGTCGCCCTTGGAGAGCTGGGTCGCCGACAGGGGCAGTGCGGCGCGGGCGCGCACGTGCCGGTCGCGGGCGGCGTTCAGCGGCTCCCGGCCGACGGTCTCGCCGTCCAGGACGAGCGGCACCTGCACCAGGTGCGGCCGCAGTTCGTCCGGGACGGGTCCGGTGCCGACGACCTCGGCCTCGGCGACGCCGTCGGCGTCGGCGTCGGGCCGGCGGGCCGCCCACTTGCGGCCGCCGATGCTGGTCTTGCCGCCGGCCGCGCGCTTGGCGACCGGCACCAGCGGGCCGCCGTCGGTCTCGGCCCGGGCGACCAGCTTGTAGACCATCGCGCAGGTGGGGTGGCCGCTGCCGGTGACCAGGCTGGTGCCGACGCCGTAGCCGTCCACCGGGGCGGCGGCCAGGGCGGCGATCGCGTACTCGTCCAGGTCGGAGGTGACGATGATCCTGGTCCGGTCGGCGCCGAGGTCGTCCAGCTGGCGGCGGACCCGGTGGGCCAGCAGGGTGAGGTCGCCGGAGTCGATCCGGACGGCGCCCAGCTCGGGGCCGGCCACCTCGACGGCGGTGCGCACGGCCTCGGGCAGGTCGAAGGTGTCGACCAGCAGGGTGGTGCCCTTGCCCATGGAGGCGATCTGCGCCGTGAAGGCGTCCCGTTCGCTGTCGTGCACGAGGGTGAAGGCGTGGGCGGCGGTGCCGGTGGTCGGGATGCCGTGGGTGAAGCCGGCCTCCAGGTCGGAGGTGGCGGCGAAGCCGGCCACGTAGGCCGCCCGGGCGGCGGAGACGGCGGACTGCTCGTGGGCCCGGCGGGCGCCCATCTCGATCACCGGGCGGCCGCCGGCGGCGGCGGTCATCCGGGAGGCGGCGGCCGCGATGGCCGAGTCGTGGTTGAGGATCGAGAGGATCACCGTCTCCAGGATCACGGCCTCGGCGAAGCTGCCCTCGACGGTGAGCAGCGGGGAGCCGGGGAAGTAGACCTCGCCCTCGGGGTAGCCGTGGATGTCGCCGCGGAAGCGGTAGTCGGCGAGGAAGCGCAGGGTGTCCTCGTCGACCACGTCCTGGTCGGCCAGCCAGTCCAGCTGGGGGGTGGTGAAGCGGAAGTTCTCGACGGCGTCCAGCACCCGGCCGGTGCCGGCCACGACGCCGTAGCGGCGACCGCTGGGCAGGCGGCGGGTGAACACCTCGAAGACGGAGCGGCGGTGCGCGGCCCCGCTGCGCAGGGCGGCCTGCAGCATGGTGAGCTCGTAGCGGTCGGTGAGCAGCGCGGTCGAGCCGGCCGCGCGCACTGAAGTGGCGTCCATGCGGATGATGCTACTACCACTTAGCGTCAGAGTGACGATTTCTCGTGGAGCGTGCCGGGCCGGAATCGCCCGGCTGTCCCCCGGATGGCAGCATGGGGCGTGAGGGGTTACGGACGACTGTGCAGCGAGGAGGACCCGGCGTGAGCGTCGCGCCCGTGGAGATCGAGCGCCCGGAGGTCGAAGGGGTACCGGTGACCGAACCGGACACGCCCTGGGTGACCATCGTGCACAACGACCCGGTGAACCTGATGAGCTACGTCCAGTACGTCTTCCAGGCCTACTTCGGCTACCCGAAGGACAAGGCCCGGAAGCTGATGATGGACGTCCACACCAAGGGCCGGGCGGTGGTCTCCAGCGGCTCCCGCGAGGAGATGGAGCGCGACGTCCAGGCGATGCACGGCTACGGCCTCTGGGCGACGCTGCAGCACGACTGACGCCGGGCCGGCCCGTGCCGGCTGGGCGGGCGCCGGCGCGACCGGCGCAGGAGCGGCCGGCGCCGGCCCGATGGGTGCCGGACCGCCGGCCGTACGACCGAAGACGACGAAGACGGGCTGACCGATACAGATGGCTGGGTTGTTCGAGAGCACCGGCGGTGGCGGCGCGGCGATCGCGCTGGACGAGTGGGAGGCCTCCATCCTGCGCTCGCTGGAAGTGCAGTTGCTGGAGCTGATCGGCCCCGGTCCGGGCGGGGCCGGTGACGACCCGCTGGCCGCGCTGTTCGCCGAGGGCCCGACCGAGGCGCCGGCCGACCCGGTGCTGGCCCGGTTCTTCCCGGACGCCTACGGCGACCCGGGGAAGCCGGAGGACGAGGAGTCCAGGGTCGCGTCCGGGGAGTTCCGCCGTTTCACCGAGCTGGACCTGCGGGCCCGCAAGCGGGACGACGCGCTGTTCGTCGTCCGGGCGCTGGACGGGCTCGGCGACGGCGGGGTGCTCAAGCTGGCCGCGCCCGACTGCCCGCGCTGGCTGGGTGCGCTGAACGACCTGCGGCTGGCCGTGGGTGTCCGGCTGGAGGTCACCGAGGACGACGAGGACGGCCTCTACGAGCTGCCGGACGGTGACGAGCGCAAGCCGCTGGTGATGGCGTACCTGTGGCTGGGCGCCCTGCAGGAGTCGCTGCTGGAGGCGATCGCGGACTGATCCTGCCCGCTTTCGGGCAAGCCCCGGCCGTTTTGTCCAGGATGTGGACGATCAGCCGGGGCATTTCTTATGAAAATCGGGCAAACCATGCCAGGTCATGCTCAAATAACGCTCAGATGGACACCGCTATCCGAACCTCGCGTGGTACGACTTCTCCACCCCCGAGACCGACCAGGACGGTGCACAGTGGTCGAGAAGTCGTACGACGAAATGGTCGACAATTCACCCGACGCGGAGGGCTACGAGCGCGGGCTCGGCAGCCGCCAGATCCAGATGATCGCCATCGGCGGCGCGATCGGCACCGGCCTGTTCCTCGGCGCCGGCACCGCGATCTCCCGCTCCGGCCCGAGCCTGATCCTCTCCTACGCCGTGGCCGGCCTGGTGATCTTCGTGATCATGCGGGCCCTCGGCGAACTGCTCACCTACCGCCCGGTCTCCGGCAGCTTCGCCGAGTACGCCCGGGAGTTCCTCGGCCCCTTCGCCGGCTACGTGACCGGCTGGACGTACTGGCTGTTCTGGGTCGTCACCGGAATGGCGGAGACCACCGCAGCCGCGGTCTACGTGCGGTTCTGGGCGCCCGACATACCGCAGTGGATCAGCGCGCTGACCTTCCTGGTCCTGCTCTACGCGGCCAACCTGATCTCGGTGAAGCTGTTCGGCGAGATCGAGTTCTGGTTCTCCATGGTCAAGGTCACCGCCATCATCGGCATGATCCTGATCGGCGTCGGAGTGCTCACCCTCGGCTTCAGCAAGGCCGGTGACACCGCCTCACTCGGCCACCTCTGGCAGGACGGCGGCTTCTTCCCCCAGGGCATCGGCTCCACCGTGATGACCCTTCAGATCGTCATGTTCGCCTACCTGGGCGTCGAACTCGTCGGCGTCACCGCGGGCGAGAGCGAGAACCCCGAGAAGACCCTGCCGCGGGCCATCAACACCCTGCCCTGGCGGATCATGCTGTTCTACATCGGCGCCCTGGTGGTCATCCTCTCCCTCGTGCCGTGGACCGAATTCCAGCCCGGCGTCAGCCCGTTCGTCGCCGCCTTCGGCAAGATCGGCATCCCGGCGGCAGCCGGCATCATCAACTTCGTGGTGCTCACCGCCGCGCTCTCCTCCTGCAACTCCGGGATGTACTCCACCGGCCGGATGCTGCGCGACCTCGCGCTCAGCGGCCAGGCCCCGGGACGGCTGACCAAGCTCAACACCCGCCGCACCCCGGCCTTCGCGATCACCGTCTCCAGCCTGCTGATGGGCCTCGGCGTGGTGCTCAACTACCTCGTCCCGGCACGGGCGTTCGAGTACATCACCTCCGTCGCCACGGTCTGCGGGCTGTGGACCTGGGCGATGATCCTGATCTCCCAGATCCGCTACCGCCGGGCCTGGCAGGCCGGACGGCTGCCGGCGCCCACCTTCAAGGCGCCCGGCGGCGCCTGGGTCAGCGGGGCCGCGCTCGCCTTCCTCGCCCTGGTCGTGGTGCTCATCGGGCTGGACCGGGACAACCGGATCTCGCTGTTCGTCTTCCCGTGCTGGGCGCTGCTGCTGGTGATCGGCTACCAGGTGCTCAAGCGCCGCGACCCGCGGGCCCTCCACGGCGGCACGCCGGCCCGGGAGCCCGTCGGGGAGGGGACCGCGGACGCCCCCGGCGGGAACGTGGACACCCGCTGACCGCACCTCGGACACCACCGCGGACGGCCGTCGGGCCGTGGCTATCCTGACCGCATGCTGACCATCACCCGAGAACTCCGCGACCGGATCGTGGCCCACGCCCGCGCCGACCACCCGGACGAGGCCTGCGGCGTGGTCGCCGGACCGGCCGGCAGCGGCCGCCCCGAGCGGTTCGTCCCGATGCTCAACGCCGCCCGCTCGCCCACCTTCTACGAGTTCGACTCGGGCGACCTGCTCAAGCTCTACCGCGAGATGGACGACCGGGACGAGGAGCCGGTGATCGTCTACCACTCGCACACCGCCACCGAGGCCTACCCCTCGCGCACCGACGTGAGCTACGCCTCCGAGCCGTTCGCCCACTACGTGCTGGTCTCCACCGCCGAGGGCAACGACGAGGGGGACCCGTACCAGTTCCGCTCGTTCCGCATCGTGGACGGCGAGATCACAGAGGAAGACGTGCAGGTCGTCGAGGCCTACCCGGCCTGACCGGCACCCCCGCGGACCCGGCCCGCCGCCCCTCCCCGAGGGGCGGCGGGCCTCCGCCGTCTCAGCCCTGGGAACGGAAACATCCGGATCCCGAGACGGGCATGTCGGAGCGGGACCGGGAATCTATACGATGAGTCCATGCGTTCCGTCGATGTGAGCACTCAGGCCCCGGGCACCCGCCTCGTGGCGCGCCTGCACATCGACCTGTGCCGGCACGCCGGTGCGATCTGTCCCGGCACGCCCGCGCGCTCGCGCTGAGAGCCGCTTCACCACCCCACCCGGGCCCGCCGCCCCGGCGACGCCGGGCCCGGGCGCCCGCCCGCCCCGCCGCGTCCGCCGCGGCCACCCACTCCACGACCCGCACAGGAGCGCACTCATGGCCATCGAGGTCCGCATCCCGACCATCCTCCGCACCTACACCGACGGCGCCAAGGCCGTCGAGGGCAACGGCAGCAACCTCGGGGAACTCTTCACCGACCTCGACGCCCGCCACCCGGGCATCGCCGCCCGACTGGTCGAGGGCGGCGAACTGCGCCGCTTCGTCAACGTCTACCTGAACGACGAGGACGTCCGCTTCCTGGAGGGCATCTCCACCGCCCTCGCCGACGGCGACAGCGTCACCATCCTGCCCGCCGTGGCCGGCGGCGCCCGCTGACCTCCCGGTTCCCCCGCCGGATCCCCGCGGCACGGCGGGGGAACCGACCCGGGGGAACCGCCCCCGCCACCCTCACCGCCCCGGCCGGAGGCCTCCCTTGCGTTACGACAGTCCGCTCGAAGCCGTCGGCAACACCCCGCTGGTCCGCCTGCCGCGGCTGTCCGCCGCCGTCCCCGGCAACGACGAGGGCCTGGTGCGCCTCTGGGCCAAGCTGGAGGACCGCAACCCCACCGGCTCGATCAAGGACCGCCCGGCCCTGCACATGATCGAGCGCGCCGAGGCCGACGGCCGGCTCACCCCCGGCTGCACCGTCCTGGAGCCCACCAGCGGCAACACCGGCATCTCGCTGGCCATGGCCGCCAAGCTCAAGGGCTACCGGATGGTCTGCGTGATGCCCGAGAACACCAGCGAGGAACGGCGCGAACTGCTCCGCATGTGGGGCGCCGAGATCATCCCCTCCCCGGCGGCGGGCGGCTCCAACACCGCCGTCCGGATCGCCAAGGAGATCGCCGCCGAGCACCCCGACTGGGTCATGCTCTACCAGTACGGCAACCCCGACAACGCGGGCGCCCACTACACCGGCACCGGCCCCGAGATCCTCGCCGACCTGCCGACCGTCACCCACTTCGTGGCCGGCCTCGGCACCACCGGCACCCTGATGGGCGTCGGCCGCTACCTGCGCGAGAAGGTCCCCGGCGTGAAGATCGTCGCCGCCGAACCGCGCTACGACGACCTGGTGTACGGGCTGCGCAACCTGGACGAGGGCTTCGTCCCCGAGCTGTACGACGCCGAGGTGCTCACCACCCGCTTCTCGGTCGGCTCCGCCGACGCCGTCCGCCGCACCCGCGAACTCCTCCAGCAGGAGGGCATCTTCGCGGGCGTCTCGACCGGCGCCATCCTGCACGCGGCGATCGGCGTCGGGCGTAAGGCGGCGGCAGCCGGGGAGCGCGCGGACATCGTCTTCGTGGTCGCCGACGGCGGCTGGAAGTACCTGTCCACCGGCATCTACACCGCCGAGTCCACCGAGGCCGCGGTCGAGGCCCTGCAGGGCCAGCTCTGGGCGTGACGCCCCGGCGCCCCTGACGGGGGCGGCGCTCCGGGCCCGACGCCTCAGCGGCTCTGGACGGTCCGCCGGGCCCGGGCCCAGACCTGCCCGTCCAGCGTGCCGGCCCGGCGGCGGAACTCCGACAGCGGCACCTCGCGCAGCTCGTCGGTCTCCAGCCAACTGGCCCGGCCCTGCCGGTTGCCCACCGTGCCGGGCGGCAGCGGCAGCACGCCCGGGCGCTCGGTGTGGTGCTTGCTGGTGATCTTCGCGACGGTGGCGGTCCGGCCGTGCACCCGCAGCACCAGGCACGGGCGGTCCTTGGAGCCGGGGCCGTCCTCGAACGGCACCTGAGCCCACCAGATCTCCTGCGGCCGCGGGCCCGGGCCCGTCCGCGGTCGCGGGCCGGCGGGCCGTGGGCCGGTCGGGCGCGTGCGCCGCACCAGCGCCGCGACGGCGGCGGCCGACAGCGCGATGCCGAGCAGCGCCAGGACGATCCACGTGGCGGTCATGGCGTTCATGCGGCGAACCGTACCGGGCCCGCGGCGGAGGCCACCACCGTGCGGGCCGTGACAGTCGGGCATTTGTCCGCGGGTTGCTCCCGGTTCGTCACGGTCCTGCCACAATGCCCGTTCTGTGCCCGGAGTTCGGCCCGAAGCCCCGACCGGCCCGGCCAGGCTGCGTCACGAACGCCCGCCGCCGTCCCCCCGGAGGTGCCCTCGTGACCAGTGGCCCCGAGCTGTGGTCCTACGCCGAGATCGCCCGCCACATCAACGTCCGGCCCGCGACCGTCCGCAGCTACCGCCGGCACCGGCTGCTGCCCGATCCGGACGTGATCAACGGCAGCGGCCACCCGAGGTGGTACCCGTTCACCATCCGCGCCTGGGCCCGGAACCGGCCCCGGCGCCGCTGATCCCGGCCCGTCAACCGGCCGCGCACCCGCCCCGGGCGTTCTGGTGATTCCGCCCACAGCCCGGCACGGGGACGGGGGCAAAGTGCCGCTCCGCCCTTACCCTCGACACACCAACGCAGTGCTACCGGCCGGTCCACCGGGTCCGGCCTGCCGTTTTCCATGCTGTCCTGCACGCTTCCCGTGGAGGACGGCGATGCCGTTTTCCAACAGCAGCCAGGATGTGTCGGGGCGGAGGGGCTCGGATGAAACTGACCGTGGTGGGGTGCTCGGGGAGCTTCCCGGCCGCCGACTCGCCCTGCTCCAGCTACCTGGTCGAGGCCGAGGGCTACCGCGTCGTCCTCGACCTCGGCAACGGAGCGCTCGGCGCCCTGCAGAAGTACACCGGCCTCTACGACGTCGACGCCGTCCTGCTCAGCCACCTGCACGCCGACCACTGCGTCGACCTGTGCGCCTACTGGGTGGCCCGCAACTACCGCGCCGAGGGCTGCCCCGAACTGCTGCCCGTGTACGGCCCGGCCGGCACCGCCGAGCGGCTCGCCCGCGCCTACGACATGCCGGAGAACCCCGGGATGAAGGAGGTGTTCGAGTTCCGCACCCTCACGCCCGGCAGCTTCGAGCTCGGCCCGTTCCGGATCGGCGTCGCCCAGGTCAACCACCCCGTCGACGCCTTCGCCTTCCGGGTGGAGCACGACGGCCGCTCGCTGGTCTACAGCGGGGACACCGGTGAGAGCGCCGAACTCGTCGAACTCGCCCGCGACACCGACCTGTTCCTCTGCGAGGCCGCGTACATCGACGGGCGCGACACCTACCAGGCCGTCCACCTCAACGGCCGCGAGGCGGGCGAGCACGCCGCGGCGGCCGGCGCCCGCCGGCTCGTCCTCACCCACATCCCGCCGTGGACCGACGCCGAGCGCAACCGGCGGGACGCCGCGGACGCCTACCCGGGGCCGGTCGAGGTCGCCCGGGCCGGCGCGGTGTACGAGGTCTGAGCAGGTCGGCGGGGTACCGGGTGGCACCCCGCCGCCGCGCCCGGCGTTCCGGGCGGGCCCCGGACGTTCAGCGCCGCCCGGGGAGGGGCAGACCGAGGTGGTCGCGCAGGGTCGGGCCGGTGTAGTCGGTGCGGAACACCCCGCGCTCCTGGAGCAGCGGGACGACCCGGTCGACGAACTCGTCCAGGCCGCCGGGGGTGAGGTGCGGGACGAGGATGAAGCCGTCGGCCGCGTCGTTCTGCACGAAGTGGTCGATCTGCGCGGCGACGGTGGCGGGCGATCCTATGAAGGACTGCCGGCCGGTCAGCTCGATCACCAGCTCGCGGCTGGTCAGCTTCTTCTCCGCGGCCACCGCCCGCCACCGCCGTGCGACGGCCACCGGGTCGCCGTGCCGGACCCTGCCCTGGACCAGCGCGCTGTCCGGGTCGGGGTCGACGGCCGGCAGCGGACCGTCCGGGTCGTGGTCGGACAGGTCGACGCCCCAGACCTGCTCCAGGAAGGCGATCGCGGTCCGCGGGCCGACCTGGGCCCGGCGGATCCCGTGGGCCCGCTCGGCCGCCTCGGCGTCGGTGTCGCCGACGACGAAGGTGGCCCCGGGCATGATCTTCAGCTCGTCCGGCTTGCGTCCGTACGCGGCGAGCCGGCGCTTGACGTCGGCGTGGAAGGCTTGGCCCTCGGTGAGAGTGGAGTGCCGGGAGAAGACCACGTCGGCGGTGGCGGCGGCGAACTCGCGTCCCTCGTCGGAGTCCCCGGCCTGGATCACCACCGGGTGGCCCTGCGGCGGGCGCGGCAGCGAGAGCCGGCCCTCGACCTCGAACTGCGGGCCGGAGTGCCGGACGGGCTCCTCCTCCGCGTCCCAGAACTCCCGTGCCAGCTGGACGAATTCGGCGGCCCGGGTGTAGCGGTCGGCACGGTCCAGGTAGCCGCCGCGGCGGAAGTTCTCCCCGGTGAAGGCGTCCGAGGAGGTGACCACGTTCCAGGCCGCGCGGCCGCCGGAGAGGTGGTCCAACGAGGCGAAGCGGCGGGCGAGTTCGTACGGCTCGTTGAAGGTCGCGTTGACGGTGGCGGCCAGTCCGAGCCGTTCGGTGACGGCGGCCAGCGCGTTCAGCACGGTGAGCGACTCGGGGCGGCCGACCACGTCGAGGTCGTGGATCAGGCCCTTGGTCTCGCGCAGCCGCAGTCCCTCGGCGAGGAAGAAGAAATCGAACTTCCCGCGTTCGGCGGTCTGCGCGAGGTGGCGGAAGGAGGAGAACTCGATGTGGCTGCCGGCGGCCGGGTCGCTCCACACCGTGGTGTTGTTGACGCCGGGGAAGTGCGCGGCGAGGTGGATCTGCTTGAGCGGTCGGTCCGTCATCGGGTCACCTCGGCGAGGGCGGGGGAAGCGGGGGAAGCGGGGGAATCGGTGGGGGAGGCGGGGCGGGTGGCGTAGCGGCTGGCCGGGCGGGCCAGGCCGAGGTGGTCGCGCAGGGTGCGGCCGGTGTACTCGGCGCGCAGCAGCCCGGCGGCGCGCAGGGCGGGGGCGATCCGGTCGGCCAGTGCGGCCAGGTCGCGCGGCGGGTCGGCGGGCGTGAGGTGGAAGCCGTCGACGCCGTCGCCGGTCGAGGTGAGCTCGGCGAGCAGCCGCTCGTCGGCGGCGCGGTCGGGCAGGGCGGACAGGGCCGGGCCGAGCCGGGCGAGGATGCGCAGGTTCTCTCCGGACCGCAGCCGCAGCTCGGTGGCGGCGGTCAGCCGGGTCGCGCGGTCGGGGGCGTCGAGCAGGACGACGTCGGCGTGCCGGATCGCGGCGGCGACCCGGGCGCGCCCGCCGGGGGAGGCGTCCGGCGCGAGGTCGGCGGCGCCGACGGGCAGGGCGACCACCGGGCGGCCCTGCGGCGGGCGCGGGGTGATGGACGGGCCGCGGACGGAGAAGTGCGGGCCCTCGAAGTCGATGTGGTGCAGCTTGTCTCGGTCGACGAAGCGGCCGGTGGCGGTGTCGCGGATCTCCGCGTCGTCCTCCCAGCTGTCCCAGAGCCGGGCGGCCACCTCGACGGCGTCGGCGGCCTCGGCCCAGAGCTCGTCCTCGGCGGCGACCGGCCGGCGGCCGAAGGCCCGGGCCTCGGCCTCGGTGGCGGAGACGCCGACCAGCCAGCCGGCCCGGCCCTCGCTCGCCCAGTCCAGGGTGTTGACCGAGATCGAGGTGTGGAAGGGCTCGGTGTGGGTGGTGGTGACGGTCGGCACCAGCCCGACCCGGTCGGTGAGCGGGGCGATCCGGGCGAGGGCGGCGAGCGCGTCGGGGCGGCTCGGCGCGGCGGCGAAGGAGTCGTCGAGGGTGACGAAGTCCAGGGTGGCCCGTTCGGCGAGGCGGGCCAGGTAGGCGTAGTGCCCGGCGTCGAGGTGGCCGGGGCTGTCGAGGGCGGCGGACAGGTGCAACTGGCGGGGCATGGTGAGCCTGACTTCCTCGTGCGGACGCGTGCGGTCGCGGGCGGCCGCGCCCGGACACCGGCGCGGCTGTGCGGGGGGCACGGCTGCGCGGGTGCGCGGCGCGGGTCGGAGCGCGGTGGCGGCCCGGGGGCGGAGCCCGTACGGGCGGGGGGATGGAACCGGCGCCGGGCGGGTCGTCAGCCGGGCGGCGGCGGGGGAACGGTCAGCTCAGCCGCGACACGCCGCGGACCACACACGACCGAAGTCGATGTGGCTGCGGGTGACCAGCGGGCACGAGGCGTTCACCGCTTCAGTTGACCAGGGCCTCCGTCGGTTCGTCAACCGTCGTTCCCGCGGCACACCCGGGCCCGGGCACGCCGAAGGCCCCGCCCCGCCGCTGGGGGAGCAGCGGCGGGGCGGGGCCTTCGGGGAGGGGCGGTGACGCGGGCGTCAGGCCTTGGTGACGTCCTCGATCTCGTCGTCGTCCTCGCGACCGGGGGTCTTGAGGTCGAACTTGGTGATCGCGAAGCGGAACAGGAAGTAGTAGACCGCGGCGAAGACCAGGCCGAGCGGGATGATCATCCACGGGTCGGTGGCCTTGTTCCAGGCCAGCGCGTAGTCGATCAGGCCGCCGGAGAAGGTGAAGCCGTCGTGCACGCCGAGCGCCCAGGTGACGGTCATCGAGACGGCGGTGAGCACCGCGTGGATGACGTACAGGATCGGGGCGATGAAGACGAAGGCGAACTCGATCGGCTCGGTGACACCGGTGACGAAGGAGGTCAGGGCCAGCGAGACCATCATGCCGGTGACGGCCTTGCGGCGGTGCGCCTTGGCGGAGTGGGCGATGGCCAGCGCGGCGGCGGGCAGCGCGAACATCATGATCGGGTAGAAGCCCGACATGAACTGTCCGGCGGTCGGGTCGCCGGCGAAGAAGCGGGTCAGGTCGCCGTGCACGACGGTGCCGTCGGGCTTGGTGAAGTCACCGGTCTGGAACCAGGCGAAGGAGTTCACGAACTGGTGCATGCCGACCGGCAGCAGACCGCGGTTGACCAGGCCGAACGCGCCGGCACCGAACGCGCCGGCACCGATCAGGGTGTCGTTCAGGCTCTTGATGGCGTCGCCGATCGGGCCCCAGGCCAGACCGAAGAAGACGCCGATGCCGGTGCCGACGAAGGCCATCAGGATCGGGACGAGGCGGCGGCCGTTGAAGAAGCCGAGCCAGTCGACCAGCCTGGTGCGGTGGTACTTCTGCCAGAGCACCGCGGCCAGGAGACCGATCACGATGCCGCCGAGCACGCCGGGGTTCTGGTAGGTCGGGGGGACCCACTTGCCGTCGGCGATGTGGCCCTCGGCGATCGGGAACGCGGTGAGCACGTTCTTGTAGACCAGGAAGCCGACGAGGGCGGCGAGGGCGGTGGAGCCGTCGGCCTTCTTGGCGAAGCCGATCGCGATGCCGACCGCGAAGAGCAGCGGCAGGTTGTCGAAGACCCCGTTGCCGGCGGTCAGGAAGACCGAGGCGACCTTGTTCCAGCCGAGGCCGTCCTTGCCGAACACGTCGTCCTGGCCGAGACGCATCAGCAGACCGGCGGCGGGGAGCACCGCGATGGGCAGCTGGAGGCTGCGACCGATCTTCTGCAGACCCTGGAGGAGGTTCTGGCCGAACTTCTTGGCGGGGCTTGGCGTGGCCGGAGCCGTAGCGGGCGCCGGTGCCTGCTCAGACTGACTCATGGGGGTGGGTTCCTAACGGCATGGCGGTCGGTCGGGGGGACGGCACAGGGGGCCAACCGCGAACTGGTCTACACCACACGTGGTGTAGACCAGTTTTGTAGCACGGGTGGAGAAGTCGAGGAACCCCGGAAAGCGCCGTGGCCGGGAAGCGCTATGAAATCGAAACCTACTTACCGAATGGCGATCATGGTATCCGCCGTGATTGGGACTTTGGCCGATCGCGCAACAAAATCGATTTTGGCTAATCGCGCAACAAAAACACAGCGTGCCCCGTCGGATGCGTTGGGCCAGGGTCTGACGGGGGTCGGGCCAGGGCTGGGGCGGTGCCGGGCCTGGTTCGGGCCCGCGGCGGCGGCCTTTCGGAAATGCCGACGGCCCCCGGACCGGTGGGTCCGGGGGCCATTGCCGGGATAACCCGGGCGGCGCTCCGTTTCAGGCCTTGGTGACGTCCTCGACCTCGGCCTCGTCCTCCCGCCCCGGTGTTTTCAGGTTGAATTTGACGATGATGAACCGGAAGAGCGCGTAGTACACGGCGGCGAAGCAGAGACCGATCGGGATGATCAGCCACGGCTTGGTGGCGAGCCCCCAGTTGATCACGTAGTCGATCAGGCCGGCCGAGAAGCTGAACCCGTCGTGCACCCCGAGCCCCCAGGTCACCGCCATCGAGGCGCCGGTCAGCAGGGCGTGCACGGCGTACAGCGCCGGGGCGATGTAGGCGAAGGAGTACTCGATCGGCTCGGTGACGCCCGTCACGAAGGAGGTCAGGCCGACCGAGAGCATCAGGCCGTAGATCTCCTTGCGCCGGTGCGGCTTCGCCGAATGGGCGATCGCGAGCGCGGCGGCCGGCAGCGCGAACATCATGATCGGGAAGAAGCCGGACTGGAACTGGCCGGCCGTCGGGTCGCCCGCCAGGAAGCGCGGGATGTCGCCGTGCACGATCGTGCCGTCCGGCTTGACGAACTCCCCGAACTGGAACCAGACGAAGGTGTTCAGCAGCTGGTGCATGCCGATCAGCAGCAGCGCGCGGTTGAACAGGCCGAAGATGCCGGCGCCGCCCGCACCCAGGTCGGAGAGGTTCTGCGAGAAGTCGTTCAGGCCGCGGCCGATCGGGGGCCAGACCCAGAGCGCCAGCACGGCGACGACCAGGCCCACCAGGGCGGTGATCATCGGCACCAGGCGGCGGCCGTTGAAGAAGCCGAGCCAGTCGACCAGCCTGGTGCGGTGGAACCGGACCCACAGCCAGGCCGACAGCAGGCCGATCAGGATGCCGCCCAGCACGCCCGGGTTCTGGTACGTCGCGGCCGCGGCCTTCGCCGAGGAGTAGCTCACGCACTGGCCGGTCCAGGCGTCCGGGACGAGGGCCGTCCCCGCCGGGCAGCTCTCCGGGAAGGCGTGCAGGACCTTGTAGTAGACCAGGAAGCCGACCACGGCGGCGAGCGCCGTCGAGCCGTCCGCCTTCTTCGCCATGCCGATCGCGACGCCGACGCAGAACAGCATCGGCAGGCCGAAGGAGGAGTCGAGCAGCGCGCCGCCGGCGGAGGCGAAGACCTTCGCGACGTTGTTCCAGCCGAGGCCGTCCTTGCCGAACACGTCCGGCTGGCCGAGCCGGTTGAGGATGCCCGCGGCGGGAAGCACCGCCACCGGTAGCTGCAGGGAGCGGCCCATCTTCTGGAGGCCGCCGTAGAAGGTGTGCCACCACGTGGTCCGCGGGGCCGTGGCGCCTGCCGAACTCATCCTTCGCCCTCCGAGAGCAGTTGCCGGCCGGAGGTCCCCTGCGGGACCCTCGGGCGGGGCCCGGGAACACCCGGGGCCGTTCCCGCGTTCCTCGGAGTACACATATATTGGTGTAGACCACTTGAACGCAGGCCGCACTCCGAGGGCGGGAACCCCGCTGATCGTCATCCTCGGGCGGCGATCGGGAGCCTGCCTGCGGGAGTGGGCCAAAAGTGGACTAACGTGGCGGACCGGACCGGCGCGGGTGATGCTGGTCGCGCTGTCCGACGGCACGGCCGCAGCCGAACCCGCGTCAGCCACCGGCACGGACCTCGCCGCCCGACGGCCGAGGGACACCCCAGCACCAGCGCAGGACGGCACCCGGCAGAGCCGCCGAAGGGCCGAGACAGAGGGAGAAATCAGATGGCCAGCAAGGCTGAGAAGATCGTCGCCGGTCTGGGCGGCATCGACAACATCGAAGAGGTCGAGGGCTGCATCACCCGCCTGCGCACCGAGGTCAAGGACGCCTCCCTGGTCGACGAGGCCGCCCTCAAGGCCGCCGGCGCCCACGGCGTCGTGAAGATGGGCACCGCCATCCAGGTCGTCATCGGCACCGACGCCGACCCGATCGCCGCCGACATCGAGGACATGATGTGAGCTGAGCCACCCAGGTTCAGCCCGCCCGGCCCGCCGACCCGCTCAGGGGGACGGCGGGCCGCGGCGCGTCCGGCCACCCCTCCCGGGGCGGCCCCCTCGCCCGCCCACGCCCCTCACCGGCTCGGGCACCGGCTACCCCGCCGGCTACCCCGCCGGGCTCCCCACCGGCTACCCCGCCGGCTGCCCCGCCGGCCTCCCCGCCGCATCCCTGAGCGGCCCCCCGGAGCGACTACGCTCAGTGCCTATGTCACGCATCGACGGCCGCACCCCCGAACAGCTCCGCCCGATCACCATCGAACGGGGCTGGAGCAAGCACGCCGAAGGCTCCGTCCTCATCTCCTACGGCGACACCAAGGTGCTGTGCACCGCCAGCGTCACCGAGGGCGTGCCCCGCTGGCGCAAGGGCAGCGGCGAGGGCTGGGTCACCGCCGAGTACTCCATGCTCCCGCGCGCCACCAACACCCGCGGCGACCGCGAGTCCGTCAAGGGCCGCATCGGCGGCCGCACCCACGAGATCAGCCGGCTCATCGGCCGCTCGCTGCGCGCCGTGGTGGACCACCGCGCGCTCGCCGAGAACACCATCGTCCTCGACTGCGACGTCCTCCAGGCCGACGGCGGCACCCGCACCGCCGCCATCACCGGCGCCTACGTCGCACTGGTCGACGCCGTCTCCTGGGCCCGCGACAAGAAGCTGCTGCGCGCCAAGGGCCAGCCGATCACCGGCGGCGTCAGCGCCGTCAGCGTCGGCATCATCGACGGCGTCCCGATGCTCGACCTCCGGTACGAGGAGGATGTCCGCGCCGAGACCGACATGAACATCGTCTGCACCTCCGACGGCCGCTTCGTCGAGGTCCAGGGCACCGCCGAGGGCGCCCCGTTCGACCGCGCGCTCCTCGACCGGCTCCTCGACCTCGGCAGCCTCGGCTGCGCGGAGCTGGACGAGATCCAGCGCAAGGCCCTGGAGGGCTGAACCCCCGCGGGCCGAACCGGCCCGGGCCAACCGGCACGCGCTGAACCGGCCCGGGCCAACCGGCGCGCGCTGAACCCGCGCGGGCCCCGCAGCCGTGGACCGGATCGGACGCACGGTCAGACCCCGAACGGGAACGGCCGTTCGGCCGCGGACGGCCGCACGCGCGGGCCGCAGTGCGAACGGCCCGCCGAACGGACGGCCTGCTGTACAGGCCGGGCCCGGAGACCGTACGGTTCCCGCAGCACTCCCGCTGCGGGAACCGCGCACCCCCCGGCGCGCGTCCCACACCACGGAACCCGCGCCCCACAGGAGGATCGGATGCCGTCGAGCATCGCCCGCCCCGCCGCCCTCGCCGTGGCCGGACTCATCGCGATCCTCCCGCTCAGCATGGTGAGCTGCTCCGCCGCCCAGAAGGCGATCGACTGCGGCAACACCGCGGTGAGGATCACCGGCGACCTCGCCGACGTCACCCAGGCCTACGACAACGCGAGCAACGACTCGGCGGCCGCCGGCAAGGCCCTCCAGAAACTCAAGAACGACCTCGACCAGGTCGGGAAGAACTCCAAGAACACCGACGTCGCCAAGGCCGTGACCGATCTGCAGAAGCAGGTCGAGAACGTGCAGCGGGCCGCGGACAAGAACGAGATCCCCGACCTCAAGCCGCTCGGCGACGCCGCCGGCAACCTCACCTCGATCTGCACCGGCTGACCGCCCCGGCATCCCCGCGGCTCGGTAGGGTGGGCGATATGTCCACCCGCCTGATCCTCGCCACCCGCAACCAGCACAAGGTCACCGAGCTCCGCGCCATCCTGGCGGACGCCGGCCTGGACGTCGAACTCGTCGGCGCCGACGCCTACCCGGAGATCCCGGACGTCCCCGAGACCGGCGTCACCTTCGCCGAGAACGCCCTGCTCAAGGCGCACGCCCTGGCCCGCGCCACCGGCCTGCCCGCCGTCGCCGACGACTCCGGCCTCTGCGTGGACGTGCTGAACGGCGCGCCCGGCATCTTCTCCGCCCGCTGGTCCGGCAAGCACGGCGACGACCGCGCCAACCTCGACCTGCTGCTCGCCCAGCTCTCCGACATCGCCGAGCCGCACCGCGCCGCCCACTTCTTCTGCGCCGCCGCCCTCGCCCTCCCCGACGGCACCGAGCACGTCGTCGAAGGCCGCCTCCTCGGCACCCTGCGCACCGCCCCGGCCGGCGACGGCGGCTTCGGCTACGACCCGATCCTCCAGCCCCTCGGCGAGACCCGCACCTGCGCGGAGCTCACCGCGGAGGAGAAGAACGCCATCAGCCACCGCGGCAAGGCCTTCCGCGCCCTGGCCCCCGTGGTGAAGGACCTCCTGGCCTGACGCCTCGCCGGAATGCAGATGGCCCTCTTCCCTTCGATCCGAAGGGAAGAGGGCCATTTTGCTCAGTACGCCCGGTGGGACTCGAACCCACGACACTGCGGACCTAAACCGCATCTCTCTAGCCAGCTGGAGTACGGGCGCAGGCCAGAGCAAGCCTACCGGTTGGCAGTGCGGGGTGGGGCCACGTTCACGCTCGGCACCTCCGTTTCGGGCGTCACCGGGTGGCGGGACCGTTCTTCTTTCTCCGGCAGTAGGTCGGGGTAACGGAATGGCAGTTCGGGCAGAGCAGCCGAAGGTTCTCGGGCCGGTTGTCGGACCAGTCGCCGTTGACGTGATCGACCTCCAGGGTCATCGGACTCCCGCGCCACTCGGGGCCGGTGCCGCAGCCCTCGCACACTTCCGGACGGCCGATCGCGGTCAGCGCTCGGCGGATGCGGAATCCGGGACGGCGCTTGTCGTCCGCCGCGCCCAGGACCAGGACCTCGGCCGGTGCGAGCCGTCGAGGCGACGGCTTGCCGCGGTTGTGGGCCGCGCCTGTGAAGTGGGAGGTATCGATCCCGAACTGTTTGATGCGGCGTCCGACATGGGCCTGTGTGCCGCCGGCTTGGCGCCGGTTGAGGTAGCGGATGACTCCGGCCACGCTGTCCGAGGCGGCAACGGCCTCCTGGAGAAGTTCCTTCGTGTAGAAGGTGGCGGGCTCGGGGAAGTGCGAGGCCTCGATGCCGTACGCCTTGATGCGCTGGCGCAGGTACGAGCGACTGTACGGGGTGGGCTCCCGGCCGAGCGCCGTGAGCATCTCGTCCAGCGTGGTTGCGGCTGCCGCGGCTTCGGTCAGCAGTTCGCGGGTGTACTTGACCGGCATGGTGGCCCCCGATGTGGGCTCGTGCGGGCCTTCTTCCGGAGGGGGTAACGAGCGGGGAGGGGTTCGGTTACGGGGGTGGTGGGTTTCGGCCATCGGTTGACTGGTTGTCGGGGGCTCCGACCTGTGATGTTTGGCTGTTGATTACCAATTGGTACAGACCTATTGACCTATGTGGTTCAGACCACATAGCTTCTGCGCCAATTGCAATCCCCCACGTGCGTGCTCCCCCACAGGCACGTGCCGACACTCTCTCCTGGAGGACCGAGTGTTGATCCGAAACACGGCGGAGCGGCGTCCCACCGCCGCTCACCGCCGGAAGAGCCCGGCGGCCCGGGCCGGTGTGGCGTCGCTCGCGGCGGCGTCGTTGGCCGGGCTGCTGATGGCGACGCTGGGCGCGGCGCCCTCGCAGGCGTCGGCGGCCGTCGACAACTCCGCGTGTCGGCCGGACGGCCTGTACCAGACGCCCGGCGTGGACGTCCCGTACTGCTCGGTCTACGACACCAGCGGGCGCGAGAAGATGGGCGCGGACCACCAGCGCCGCATCATCGGGTACTTCACCGGCTGGCGCACCGGAAAGAACGGCGACGCCCCGTACCTGGTGAGCGACGTCCCCTGGGACAAGGTCACCCACCTCAACTACGCCTTCGGCCACGTCGGCGGCGACAACAAGCTCTCGGTCGGCACCGACGGCCCGACCAACGAGGCCACCGGGATCTCCTTCCCCGGCGTCCCTGGTGCCGAGTTGGACCCGAGCCTGCCGTACAAGGGCCACTTCAACCTGCTGACGAAGTACAAGAAGCAGTACCCGAACGTCAAGACCATGATCTCGGTGGGCGGTTGGACCGAGACGGGCGGCTACTTCGGGGACGACGGCAAGCGCGTCAACACCGGCGGCTTCTACTCGATGACCGTCAACCCGGACGGCAGCGTCAACCAGGCCGGCATCGACACCTTCGCCGCCTCCTCGGTCGACTTCATCCGCAAGTACGGCTTCAACGGCGTCGACGTCGACTACGAGTACCCGACCTCGATGAAGGACGCCGGCAACCCGCTGGACTGGCAGCTCGCCAACGCCAAGCGCGGCTCGCTGGCCAAGGGTTACGCGGCGCTGATGAAGACCCTGCGCGAGAGCCTGGACAAGGCCGGCGCCGCCGACGGCAAGCACTACCTGCTGTCGGTCGCCGCCCCGTCCTCGGGCTACCTGCTGCGCGGCATGGAGACCTTCCAGGTGGCCAAGTACCTGGACTACGTCAACATCATGTCGTACGACCTGCACGGCGCCTGGAACAAGTACGTCGGCCCGAACGCCTCGCTGTTCGACGACGGCAAGGACGGCGAGCTGGCCGCCGCCAACGTCTACGGCACCGCGCAGTACGGCGGCATCGGCTACCTGAACGCCGACTGGTCGTACCACTACTTCCGCGGTTCGATGCCCGGCGGCCGGATCAACGTGGGCCTGCCGTACTACACCCGCGGCTTCAAGAACGTGCAGGGCGGCACCAACGGCCTCTGGGGCACCGCCTCGGCGACGACCTGCCCGGTCGGCTCGGGCCTGACCGCCTGCGGTGACGGTGCGGTCGGCATCGACAACATCTGGAACGACAAGGACGACGCGGGCAAGGAGTCTCCGGCCGGGTCGAACCCGATGTGGCACGCCAAGAACCTGGAGAAGGGCATCCTGCCCGACTACCTGGCCAAGTACGGCGTGTCCGACACCGCGCTGCAGGGCACCTACACCCGCAACTACAGCTCCACCCTGGTGGCGCCGTGGCTGTGGAACGACACCAAGAAGGTGTTCCTCTCCACCGAGGACGAGCAGTCGGTGGGCGCCAAGGCGGACTACATCGTCAACCAGGGCGCCGGCGGCGCGATGATCTGGGAGCTGGCGGGCGACTACAAGTGGGACGCCGCCGCGAACGGCGGCAAGGGCGAATACGTCCCCGGGTCGACGCTGACCTCGCTGATGTACGACAAGTTCAAGTCGGCGACCCCGTACGGCGCGATCCGCTCGACGACGACGCTGCCGCAGCAGACCCTGCCGATCGACGTGTCGTTCACCAACTTCGCGCTGGGCGACTCGAACTACCCGATCAACCCGAAGCTGCACATCGTCAACAACTCGACGCTGACCCTGCCGGGCGGCACCGAGTTCCAGTTCGACTACGCCAACTCGGCCCCGGGCAACGCCAAGGACCAGTCGGGCTTCGGTCTCCAGGTCATCAAGCAGGACAACCCGGGTGCGGGCAACGTGGGCGGCCTGAAGGGCAACTACAACCGGGTGTCGGTCAAGCTGCCGGGCTGGCAGTCGCTGGCGCCGGGCGCCTCGATCGACATGGACTTCGTCTACTACCTGCCGGTGTCCACGCCGTCGAACTGGACGGTCAACGTGGGCGGCACGCTGTACGGGATCAAGGGCGACCTGACCCGCGGCGCGGTGGACGGCGGCACGCCGACCCCGACCCCGACCCCCACGGGGACGGCCACCCCGACGCCGACCCCCACGGGCACGGCCACGCCGACCCCGACGCCGACCGGCACGGTCACCCCGACCCCGACCTCGACGCCGACCTCGGGCACCTGCGCGGCCGCCCCGAGCTGGGACGCCGGCACCACCTACGCGACCCCCACCAAGGTCTCGTGGAAGGGGCACTACTACCAGAACAAGTGGTGGACCAAGGGCGACGACCCCGCGGCCAGCGGTGCGTGGGGCGTCTGGAACGACCTCGGGGCCTGCTGATCAGGGCGGTCCGCTGAGGTGAGATACGGCGGTGGCGGTGCACCCGGTCGGGGGGTGTGCCGCCACCGCTTCGTCGTGGCCGGGGGCGCGGGCCGGGGCCCGGCGGCCCCGGCCCGTGCCGGGCCGGAGCGTCAGGCCCCGACCTTCAGGTCGCGCAGCAGCTTGGCGACGTGGCCGGTGGCCCGCACGTTGTAGAACGCGTGCTCGACCTTGCCCTGCTCGTCCACGACGATCGTGGAGCGGATCACCCCGAGGTAGGTGCGGCCGTAGTTCTGCTTCTCGCCGAAGGCGCCGTACGCCTCCAGCACCTTCTTCTCGACGTCGGACACCAGGGTGACCTTGAGGTTCTCGGCCTCGCGGAACTTGCCGAGCTTCTCCGGCTTGTCCGGGGAGACGCCGATGACGTCGTAGCCGGCGTCCGCGAGGAGCTCCAGGTTGTCGGTGAAGTCGCAGGCCTGCTTGGTGCAGCCCGGGGTCAGGGCGGCGGGGTAGAAGTAGACGATGACCTTGCGGCCCGCGTGGTCGGCGAGGGACACCTGGTTGCCGTCGGCGTCGGGCAGGCTGAAGGCGGGTGCGGTGTCGCCGGGCTGGAGACGCTCACTCACGGTCGTACTCTCCTGGGGGCTGGGACGGTCGGTCGTACCACGGCAAACTTACCTCCGATGGTGGGTGGGGCCGCGCGACCGCGTGCGGCAGCTGACACACTGGGTCAGTCACACCGATCGCACGGATCGGCGGAACAACATCGGCAAGTGAATGGGGTGGCCCGAGTGGGCGAGGCGAGCACGCAGGACAAGTCGGCGCGGACGACCTCCCAGATCGAGGCGGACATCGAGCGGACGCGTGACCGGCTGGCGTCGACCCTCGACGAGTTGGCCGTCCGCGTCCACCCGAGCACGATCTCGGCCCAGGTCAAGGCCAAGGCGGCGGCCGCCGTCGAGGAGAAGACCGCCCGGGCGTACGTGGCCGCCAGCGGCGCGGTGGAGAAACTCCGGGCGCAGTTCGTGGACGAGCAGGGGCAGCCGCGCCGCGAGCGGATCGTCCCGGCCGCGCTGGTCGGCGTGGGCCTGGTGCTGCTGGTCGCCTCGGCCCGCAAGCGCCGCAAGGGCTGAGCACCGCGGGACGGAAGGCCGGGCGCCCCGCGCGCCCGGCCTTCCGCATGGCCGGGCCAGCGTCACGCGCCGCGCCCGGGGGAGGTACCTTCGGGACCGTGAGTACGAACCGCGAGAGCCACTCCGACCACCCGCAGGACTCCGTCCGCCACGACCGGCTCGGCGAGAAGCTGCCGATCCGGATGCTGCACGACCGCGTGCTGGTGCGCATCGAGGGCGGTGAGGGGGAGCGCCGTTCGACCGGGGGCATCCTGATCCCGGCGACGGCGGAGCTGTCCAAGCGCTGCACCTGGGCGGAGGCCGTCGCGGTGGGCCAGAGCGTGCGCTCGGTGGAGCCGGGCGACCGGGTGCTGTACGACCCGGAGGACAAGCTGGAGGTCGAGGTCCGCGGCGCCACCTACGTGCTGCTGCGCGAGCGCGACCTGCACGCCGTCGCCGCGTCCCGCTTCGGTGACACGGAGGGCTCGACCGGGCTCTACCTGTGACGGCCTGATCCGCCCGGCACCCGCGGGTGCCCCCCGGTCCACGCCGGGGGCACCCGCGGGTGCGTTCCTGCGGCGGCGTGTCGGTGGTGCGGGCTATGGTCCCGGCATGAGTGTGCCGGTGATCGGGGATGCGGAGCGTCGGGCCAGGCTGGGGCGGCGTCAGTCGCTGGCGCCGTCGGCGCGGGCGGCGCGGGTGGAGGACGTGGCCGACGCGGTGGTCGGGCTGCACGCGACGGACGCGGCCACGGTGTACCTGTCGGCCTGCGCCCGGCTGGCGGAGCCCTCGGCGGCCGAGGTGGACCGGGCGCTGTACGAGGACGTCTCGCTGGTGAAGCTGCTGTCGATGCGGCGGACGATCTTCGCGGTGACGGAGGGCTTCGCCCCGTACGTGAGCTCGGCGGCGGCGCGGGCGATCGCGGCGAAGGAGCGGGCCACGCTGCTGAAGCACCTGCGGGACCACGCCGAGGGCTGGGACGAGGCCCGGCTGGCCCGGACGGAGCGCGAGGTGCTGGCCGCGCTGGCCGTGCGCGGCGAGGCGACGACCAAGGAACTGTCCGAGGACGTACCGCAGTTGCGCGAGACGATGCTGATGTCGCCGGGCAAGGCGTACGAGGCGAGGCAGAGCGTGGGCAGCCGGCTGCTGCGGCTGCTGGCCTCGGACGGGCACGTGCGCCGCTGCCGTCCGCGCGGCTCGTGGCTGAGCAGCAGCTACCCGTGGGCGCCGGTGCCGCAGTGGCCGGAGGTGCCGGTGCGGGAGGCGAAGGCCGAGGTGGTGCGGCGCTGGCTGGCGGCGTACGGGCCGGCGACGGTCGAGGACGTGAAGTGGTGGACGGGCTGGACGCTGGGGGACGTCCGCCGGGCGCTGGCGGACCTCGGGGCGCGGGACGTGGCGCTGGCCGGTGGAACGCCCGCCCTGGTGCTGCCGGGTGACGAGGCGCCGGCGGCGGAGTCCGAGCCGTGGGCGGCGCTGCTGCCGGCGCTGGACCCGGCGGTGATGGGCTGGCGCGGCCGGGACTGGTACCTGCGGCCGGAGGACGTGCCCGCGCTGTTCGACCGGGCGGGCAATGCCGGGCCGACGCTCTGGTGGTGCGGCGAGGTGGTCGGCGGCTGGGCGCAGCGCGCCGACGGCGAGGTGGTGTGGCGGGTGTTCCGGGACGTCGGGGCGGAGGCGGAGCGGGCCGTGGCGGCGGAGGCGGAGCGGTTGGCGGGCTGGCTGGGGGAGGTGCGGGTGACGCCGCGGTTCCGCACTCCGCTGGAGAAGGAGCTCAGGGGCTAGACGGGCCGACCGCGGGCTCGATCAGGGGGTGGCGGGCGGGGGTGCCGGGCGGCTGGCGGGGCCGCCGGTGGCGCTGGGCAGGGCGGTGGGGCGGGTCGGCTGGACCTGGCTGGGTTTGGGGGTGGGGCTGGGCCGGTCCGGGTCCGTAGTGGGCCGGGGGGCCTGGGGGCTGGGGGTGTTCGGGCCGGGGGCGGGTTGGCCGGTGGTGGCGGGGGCGCTGGGCGGCGTGTGGCCGGCGGGCGGGGCGGGGGCCGGGTCGGTGTCGGTGGGGGCGCCGCCGGGGGCGGGGGCGGTCGGGGCGGTGGTGGCGGTGGGGGTGGCGCCGGTGGGGGTGGTGGGCCAGGGGGTGGTGGCGGGGGCGCCGTGTCCGGTCTGGAGGTCGAAGTCCTGGGTGGGGGTGCCGTCGAGGGCGGCGGAGGTGTAGGCGGTCCAGATCCGGGTGGGGAAGGTGCCGCCGTTGATCCGGGTGAGTCCGGCGGTGCCGGCCAGTGGTTCCTTGGCGTGGGTCTTCGGGTTCTCCCTGAACAGGCCGACGGTGGTGGCGAGTTCGGGGGTGTAGCCGGCGAACCAGGCGGAGAGGTTGGAGTCGGTGGTGCCGGTCTTGCCGGCGGCGGGGCGGCCGAGGTCGAGGGCGGCGGAGCCGGTGCCGCGGGGGCTGATGACGTCGCGCAGCACGTCGGTGACGGAGTCGGCGATCTCCCGGTCGAGTGCGTCGGTGGGGTTGTGTTCGGGCATCTTGGGGATGTCGACGGCGCCGCCGGAGTTGGCGCGTTCGAGTTTGAGGACGGACCACGGGGCGTGTGCCTGGCCGTGGTCGGCGAGGGTGGCGTAGGCGCCGGCCAGGTCGAGGGCGCTGGGGGTGGCGGTGCCGAGGGTCATCGAGGTGTTGGCCGGGTCCATGCCGCGGACGCTGTCGGGGATGCCGAGTCTGATGGCGGTCTCGCGGACGCGGGCGAGTCCGGCGTCCACGCCCTCTTGGGCGTACACGGAGTTGACGGACTTCACCATGGCCTGGCGCAGGGTGATGGTGCCGTAGTCGATGTCGTCCTCGTTGGGCGGGGCGTAGGGGGTGGGGCCGCCGGTGACGGGGCGTTCGCTGGTGCCGTCGTAGCGGGACTCGGTGGTGATCGGGTGGCCGTCGGGGGTGTGTTGGGCGACGAGGCCGGCGGCGAGGTCGATCGGTTTGAAGGTGGAGCCGATCTGGTTGTCCTGGCGCAGTGCGTCGTTGTAGGGCTGCTTGGCGTAGTCGGGGCCGCCGTAGACGGCGACGACGCGGCCGGTGGCGGGTTCGACGGAGGCGCCGGCGACCCGGACGTCGGTGTCGGTGGCGGGGCGGGCCTGGGGGTCGAGTTCGCCGGTGAGCTGGTCCTGGACGGCTTTGGCGAAGGCGTCCTGCCGGGGTTTGTCGAAGGTGGTGGTGATGCGCCAGCCGCCGGCCTTGAGGGTGGCGGCGTCGAGGGTGCCGGAGGAGACGAGGTAGTCGTCGGCGACGCCGACCAGGTAGCCGGCCTGTCCGGCGAGGCCGGTGGTGGGCTGGGGGTCGATCGGGTCGGGGAAGGTGGTGGCGGCGCGGTCGGCGGGGGTGAGGAAGCCGAGTTGGACCATGCCGTCGAGGGCGTAGTTCCAGCGGGCGACGGCCTTCTCGCGGTTGGCGGGGGTGGCGGTCTTGACGTCGTAGAGGCTGGGGGCCTGGAGGAGGGAGGCGAGGTAGGCGCCCTGGCCGAGGGTGAGTGCGGAGGCGTCGACGCCGTAGTAGGCGTGGGCGGCGCTCTGGATGCCGTAGGCGCCGCGGCCGAAGTAGCTGCTGTTGAGGTAGCCGGCGAGGATCTCGCGCTTGTCGCGCTGCTGGTCGACCTTGAGGGCGATGAGCAGTTCGCGGCCCTTGCGTTCGATCGTGCGGTCCTGGGTGAGGTAGTAGTTCTTGACGTACTGCTGGGTGATGGTGGAGCCGCCCTGCATGCCCTTGCCGAGCAGGGTGTTCCAGCCGGCGCGGAGCATGCCCTTCAGGTCGATGCCGCGGTTCTGGTAGAAGGTGCGGTCCTCGGCGGAGACGACGGCCTGCTGGGTCTGGAGCGGGATCTGGTCGATGGGGACGTCGGTGCGGTTGACGGCGCCGGTGCGGGCGATCTCGGTGGTGCCGTCGGCGTAGAGGTAGATGTTGTTCTGGGCGACGGCGTGGGCGTTGGGGTCGGGCACCGGGACGATGACGTAGAGCACGGCGAAGCCGCCGACGGCGAGCAGGAACAGCGTGGTGAGGGTGCCGAGGGTGACCCGCCAGGTGGGCAGGAGCCGGCGCCGGAGCGGGAGGGCGCGGCGGGCCTCGCGGCGGGCGGCCCGTTTGGCCTGCCGGCGGGTGCTCAAGGTCATGCCGAGATTATCTGCTATTTGACGCCGGATCAGGCGCGGAAAACCGGGTGCGGGTGGTGGTGCCCGGAGGTACGGTGAAAGGTGAAAACCGCATAGCGCACTCGCTTTCGCAGCTCCGCTCGACCGGCCCGGTACCCCCGGGTGCGGCCGGTCGGAGCCGCTGGGGCGTGCGCGTGTGTCGAGGCGCGCCCCTCTCTGCTCATATTTGTCGACAAGGAGACAATATGCTCTACGCCGCCGTTGCCCGCGGCGCCTTCCGCCGCTACTCCACCTACCGGGCCGCCACCGTGGCCGGCGCCTTCACCAACACCGTCTTCGGCATGATCCTGGCCTCCTCCTTCCTCGCACTCTGGCAGGCCCGCCCCGGCCTCGGCGGCTACGACCAGGCCCAGGCCGTCACCTACATCTGGGTCAGCCAGAGCCTGCTGGTCACCGTCGCGGTGTGGGGCGGCGGCTTCCAGGACGACCTCCAGGAGCGCTTCCGCAGCGGCGACATCGCCGTGGACCTCTACCGCCCGGTCGACTTCCAGACCTGGTGGCTGGCCTCCGACCTCGGCCGGGCCGGCTTCCAGGCGCTGGTGCGCGGCACCGTGCCGATGCTGATCGGCGGGCTGGTGTTCCGCATCCGGCTCCCCGAACACCCGCTGACCTGGGCGTTCTTCCTGATCTCGGTGCTGCTGGCGCTGGTCGTCAGCTTCGGGCTGCGCTTCCTGGTCTCGCTCACCGGCTTCTGGCTGCACGACTCGGAGGGAGTGCGCTCGGTGATGCTGGTGGTCTCGATGTTCTTCTCCGGGATGCTGCTGCCGGTCGCGCTGTTCCCCGGTTGGCTCGGCGACCTCGGCCGGGTGCTGCCCTGGTCGGCGCTGGTGAACGTGCCCACCGACGTCTTCCTGGAACGCACCGGCGGCACCGCGCTGCTCGGGGCGCTCGGCTTCCAGCTCGGCTGGGCGGCGGCGCTGCTCGCCGCCGGCCGCGCCGCCCAGTGGCTGGCGACCCGCCGGGTGGTGGTCCAGGGTGGCTGAGCGACTCGCCCGGGAGCCGCGCACGCGGCGACCCTCCGTCCGGGAGCCCTTCGCGCGGGAGCCCCTCGTCCGGGAGTCCTTCGGACCCCGCGCCGCCTGGGCGCTGCGCTCCTGGTGGCTCTGCGCCCGGATGTGGATGCGCTCGATGATGGCCTACCGGGCCTCCTTCGTGCTGAACCTGGTGGCCGCGGTGGTCATCCACTCCCTCGACTTCGTCGTCCTGGTGATCATGTTCCTGCACACCGACCGGCTCGGCGGCTGGAACCTGCCGGAGATCGCCTTCCTGTACGGCACCGCCACCTTCTCGCTCGGCGTCGCCAACGCGCTGGTCGGCTCGGCCGACGGGCTCGGCGCGCGGATCCGCAGCGGCTCCCTGGACACCATGCTGGTCCGGCCCGCGCCCGCCCTCTCCCAGCTGTGCGCGGAACGCTTCAGCCTGCGCCGGCTCGGCCGGCCGTTCCAGGCCGCGGTGGTGCTGGGCTGGTCGCTGACGGCCCTGGACGTGCACTGGACCTGGGACCGGGTGCTGCTGGTGCCCGTCCTGCTGGTCTGCGGCACCGTCATCTTCGGCGCGATCTTCGTCGGCGGCGCCACCGTCCAGTTCTGGTGGGGCGAGTCCAAGGAGATCCAGAACTCCTTCACCTACGGCGGCGCGACCCTGCTGCACTACCCGCCGACGATCTTCGCCAAGGAGCTGGTCGCCGGGGTGGTCTTCGGCGTCCCGCTGGCCTTCGTCAACTGGCTGCCCGCGCTGCGCATCCTCGACCGGCCCGACCCGCTCGGCCTGCCCGAGGCCTTCCGGTTCGCCTCCCCGGTCGCCGCCGCGCTCTGCGTCCTCGCCGCCGGGCTCGCCTGGCGGGCCGGGCTGCGCGCCTACCGCGGCACCGGCAGCTGAACCCCCGACCCCTCCCGAGGAGCACTCCCCATGGCACTGATCGAACTCCACGACGTCCACCGCGACTTCACCGTGCGCACCCGCACCGGCTGGTTCAGCCGGGCCAAGCGCCGGGTCCGCGCGGTGGACGGGCTCAGCTTCACCGTCGAGGCCGGCGAGTGCGTCGGCTACATCGGGCCCAACGGGGCCGGGAAGTCCACCACGATCAAGATGCTCACCGGCATCCTGGTGCCCAGCTCCGGGCGGCTGAGGGTGGCCGGGGTCGATCCGGCCCGAGAACGCGTGGCGCTGGCCCGGCGGATCGGCGTCGTCTTCGGCCAGCGCACCACCCTCTGGTGGGACCTGCCGCTGCGCGACTCCTTCGAGCTCGCCCGCCGGATCTACCGCATCCCCGACGCCCGCTACCGCGCGAACCTCGGCCGCTGCGTCGAACTGCTGGACCTCGGCGGCCTGTTGGACACCCCGGTGCGCCAGCTCTCGCTCGGCCAGCGGATGCGCGGCGACCTCGCGGCGGCGCTGCTGCACGACCCCCAGGTGCTCTACCTGGACGAGCCGACCATCGGCCTGGACGTGGTCAGCAAGGGCCGGGTGCGCGAGTTCCTGCGCGAGGTCAACCGGGACGGGGGCACCACCGTGCTGCTCACCACCCACGACCTGACCGACATCGAGCAGCTCTGCGACCGGGTGATGGTGATCGACCACGGCCGGGTGGTGTACGACGGCGGGCTGGAGGGCCTGCACACCGCCGGCCGCAGCGAGCGGACGCTGGTGGTGGACCTCGCGCAGGAGCTCGCCCACCCGGTCGAGGTGCCCGGGGCCCGGGTGACGAGGGTCGAGGGGCCGCGCCAGTGGCTGGCCTTCCCGGCCGAGGAGAGCGCCGCGCCGATCGTGGCGGCGGTCGCCGCCCGCTACCCGCTGGTGGACCTGTCGGTGCGCGAGCCGGCGATCGAGGACGTGATCGCCCGGATGTACGCGGAGGTGGCGATCGGCTGACGGGACGGCCCCTGGCGGTCCCGGGGCGGTCCCGGAGCGGGTCGGACGTGCGGTGGCCGGGCGATCCGGCCCGGCCGCCGCACGTCCGTTCGGCGGTCGACGGCGCGTTCCGGTCCCCGTAGTCGGTGCGGGTGATCATCGTGACCCCGGGCCCCGGGCGCGAGTTGACCGGGTATCACCCGCAGAGCCGGAACCGGAGGCCCGCCGCCAGATGGCCGTACCCGACGTGACCGTGGTGGTCGCGGTCTACAACACCATGCCGTACCTCACCGCCTGCCTGGACTCGCTGGTCGGGCAGTCCCTGGCGCCGGGGCGGCTGGAGGTGGTGGCCGTGGACGACGGCTCCACGGACGGCGGCGGGGAGCTGCTGGACGAGTACGCCGCCCGCCACCCCGGGCTGTTCACGGTGGTGCACCAGCCCAACTCGGGCGGCCCGGCGGGGCCGACCAACCGCGGCCTGGAGCTGGCCCGCGGCCGCTACGTGCTGTTCCTCGGCGCGGACGACTGGCTCGGCGCGGAGGCGCTGGAGCGGCTGGTCGAGGCCGCCGACGCCTGGGGCTCGGACGTGGTGGTGCCCAAGCAGGTCGGGGTGAACGGGCGGCTGGTGCCGCAGGGGATCTTCCACGCCGACGCCGAGTCGGTGGGCTTCGCCGACTCCGCGCTGGCCTGGGCGCTGGCCGACACCAAGCTGTTCCGGCGGGACCTCGTCCGGCGCCACGGGCTGCGCCGCGACGAGGGGCTGAAGGTCTTCTCGGACCAGCCGTTCACCCTGGCGGCGTGCCTGCGGGCGGCCAGGGTCTCCGTCCTCGCCTCCTACGACTGCTACTTCCTGGTGCTGCGCGAGGACCGGGGCAACGTCACCGAGCGGGCCGGGGTGCTCGACCGGCTGCGCGGGATCGCCGCGCTCCAGCAGGTGGCCGTCGAACTGGCCGCGCCCGGTGAGGAGTTGGACGCCATCCGGGCCCGCAGCTTCACCTGGGACGTGCCGCGGCTGCTGCAGGACGGCTTCCTGCTGCTGGCGGAGGACGTGCAGGAGCGGGTGTGCGTCGAAGTCGCCCGGATGGTCGAGCGGTTCGGCGCCCGCGAGGTGTACGGCCGGCTGCCCGTCGCCGCCCGGGTGCGGCTCGAACTCGCCTGCGCGGTAGCGCCGGAGGCGCTGCGCGACCAGATCCGCTACGAGGCGGCGCACGGCGATCCACCCGTACTGGTGGACGCGGGGCGGCGGTACGCGCACTACCCGGCGTTCCGGGACGCCCGGCTGGGACTGCCGGACGAGCTGTTCCTGCTGCCCGAGGAGGAGGCCGGCGGCGCCGCCGCGGAGCCCCCCGGGCCGCTCAACCCCGCGCAGCGGCTGTGGCGCGGGCTCGTCCCGCAGCAGCTGCGGCGCGGACTGCGGCGCAACGCGGCGTGGCGGCGGCTGGCCGACTCGGTGAACGGAGGACGGGGATGAGCCTGGACGTCTGCGTGGTCGGGCTGGGCAAGCTGGGCCTGCCGCTGGCGGTGCAGTTCGCGCAGAAGGGCCACCGGGTGACCGGTGCCGACATCGCGCCCGGTGTGGTGGACAGCGTCAACCGTGGCGTGCCGCCGTTCCCCCGGGAGGCGGGGCTGGACCAGGCGCTCAAGCGGGTCGTCACCGAGGGCCGGCTGCGGGCCACCACCGACACCACGGCCGCGGTGGCCCGGGCCGAGGCCGTCGTCCTGGTCGTCCCGCTGGTCACCGCCGCCGACGGCAGCCCGGACTTCGCCCTGCTCGACGCGGCCACCGACGCCGTCGCGGCCGGGCTGCGCCGGGGCACCCTGGTCAGCTACGAGACCACCCTGCCGGTCGGCACCACCCGGGAGCGCTGGGCGCCCCGGCTGGCGTCCCGGTCGGGGCTCGCGGCCGGGACGGACTTCGCGCTGGTGTTCAGCCCGGAGCGGGTGCGCACCGGCCGGGTCTTCGCCGACCTGCGGCGCTACCCCAAGCTGGTCGGCGGCCTGGACGCGTCCTCGACGCGGCGCGGCGCCGAGTTCTACCGGGAGGTGCTGGACTTCGACCCGCGCCCGGACCTGCCCCGGCCCAACGGCGTCTGGGAGCTGGCCTCGGTGGAGGCGGCCGAGTTCAGCAAGCTCGCCGAGACCACGTACCGGGACGTCAACATCGCGCTGGCCAACCAGTTCGCCCGGTACGCGGACGAGGTGGGGGTGGACTTCGCGGAGATCGCCGACGCCTGCAACTCGCAGCCGTACAGCCACCTGCACCGGCCGGGCATCGCGGTCGGCGGGCACTGCATCCCGGTGTACCCGCGGCTGTACCTGTGGAACGACCCGGGCGCGACGGTGGTCCGGGCGGCGCGCGAGGCCAACCTGGCGGTGCCGGGGTACGCGGTGGGCGTGCTGGCGGGCGCGGTGCCCGGCGGGATCGCCGGGCAGGGCGTGCTGGTGCTCGGCGCCTCGTACCGGGGCGGGGTCAAGGAGACGGCGTACTCCGGGGTGTTCCCGCTGGTGGAGGCGGTGCGTTCGGCGGGTGCGCGGCCGTACGTCAGCGACCCGCTCTACGAGGCGGAGGAGCTGGCGGCGCTCGGTCTGCCGCCGTACGGCGGGGAGCCGGTGGTGGCGGCGGTGCTGCAGGCGGACCACCCGGAGTACCGGGACCTGACGCCGGTGGACCTGCCGGGGGTGCGGGTGCTGCTGGACGGGCGGCGGTGCACGGACCCGAAGCGCTGGGCGGGCGCGGAGGTGCGGCGGATGGTGCTGGGCGGGGAGTGAAGAGGCCTCCCGCGCGCTCCGGGTGGGGGCGCGCGGCCTGTCATGCCCAGCTCGCGATGTCCGGCCGGAGCGCGTGATCGCGGGGCGCGCCCCCGTTCGCGCCGGTCAGCGGGCAGACTGGCGGGGTGAGTGACGATGCCTTCAGCGGGAAGGGCCCCGGGGTCCGGTTCACCGCGGCCGACGAGCAGAAGAGACGCGGCGTCCGCCGGATGAAGACCATCGCGACCGGCCTGCTGGCCTTCGCGACCCTGGTCTTCGCCCTGGCCACCTGGGCCAAGGCGGCCGGCGCCGGCCCGTGGGCCGGGTACGTGGCGGCCGCCGCCGAGGCGGGCATGGTCGGTGCGCTGGCCGACTGGTTCGCGGTGACCGCGCTGTTCCGCCGGCCGTTCGGCCTGCCGATCCCGCACACCGCGATCATCCCGACCAAGAAGGACGCCTTCGGCCGGTCGCTCGGCGACTTCGTCGGCGAGAACTTCCTCTCCGGCCACGTGGTCCGCGGCCGCCTGGCGGCGCTCGGCATCGGCCGGCGGCTGGGGGAGTGGCTGGCCGCGCCGGGCAGCGCCGAACGGGTCACCAAGGAGGCCTCGGCGGCGCTGCGCGGGCTGCTCGCGGTGCTCCGCGACGACGACGTGCGGGAGGTGGTCGCCGAGGCCGTGACCAGGCGGGCCGCCGCCACCTCGGTGGCCGAGCCGATGGGCCGGATGCTCGGCAAGGTGGTCGCGGACGGCGGCCACCACGGGGTGGTGGACCTGGTCGCCGTCCGGGCGCACGGCTGGCTGACCGCCAACCACGAGGACGTGGTCCGGAAGGTCACCCAGAAGACCCCGGGCTGGACGCCCCGGTTCATCGACCACCAGGTCGGCGAGCGGGTCTACAAGGAGCTGATGCGCTTCGTCACCGACATCCGGGACGACCCGAACCACCCGGCCCGCGGCGCGATCGACAACTTCCTCGCCGACTTCGCGACCGAGCTGCAGACCGACCCGGAGACCATCGCCAGGGTCGAGCGGGCCAAGGCCGAACTGCTCGCCCGCCCCGAGGTCCAGGACCTGATCAACTCCACCTGGGCGGCCGTGCGCACCCTGGTGATGGGCGCGGCCGAGGACGAGGACAGTGAACTGCGCCGGCGCATCCGCGACGGCGTGCGCTGCTTCGGCGAGCGCCTGGCCACCGACCCCAAGCTCCAGGCCAAGGCGGACGGCTGGCTCCAGGACGCCGCCCAGTACCTGGTCGACACCTACCGCGCCGAGATCACCTCGCTGATCTCCGAGACGGTGGCGAGCTGGGACGCCGACGACGCCTCCCGCAAGATCGAGGCCAACGTCGGCCGCGACCTCCAGTTCATCCGGATCAACGGCACCGTGGTCGGCGCCCTGGCCGGACTGCTGATCCACACCGTGGCGGTCGCGCTCGGCGGGTGATCGGGCCACCACGCACCCGACTTGGGCCTATCCTGGGCCGAAATCCGCGATACGCGCGTAGAAGCACGGAGAAGGAAGAAGGGAACCACCGTGGTCCAGCCGGACGGAAGTCGGATCGGCCCCAGTGTCACTCGGATCGCAACCCCGGACCGGAGCATCGAGGCGTTCATCGCCGGGATGCCCAAGGCGGAACTGCACGTCCACCACGTCGGATCGGCCTCGCCGCGCGTCGTCGCGGAGCTGGCCGCCCGGCACGCCGGGAACTCCAAGGTGCCGGTCGACCCGGCGGCGCTCGCCGAGTACTTCACCTTCACCGACTTCGCGCACTTCATCGAGGTCTACCTGAGCGTGGTGGACCTCGTCCGGGACGCCGAGGACGTGCGCGCGCTCACCTACGGCGTGGCCGAGGACATGGCCCGGCAGAACATCCGGTACGCCGAGCTGACCATCACCCCGTACTCCTCGGTCCGGCGGGGCATCCCCGAGGTCGCCTTCATGGAGGCGATCGAGGACGCCCGGCTGCGCGCCGAGAAGGAACTCGGCGTGGTGCTGCGCTGGTGCTTCGACATTCCGGGCGAGGCCGGGCTGGAGTCGGCCGAGGTGACCGCCCGGCTGGCCACCGAGCTGGCCCCCGAGGGCCTGGTCAGCTTCGGCCTGGGCGGCCCGGAGATCGGCGTGCCGCGCCCGCAGTTCAAGCCGTACTTCGACCGGGCCCGGGCGGCCGGCCTGCACAGCGTCCCGCACGCGGGCGAGACCACCGGGCCGGAGACGGTCTGGGACGCGATCCGGGTGCTCGGCGCCGAGCGCATCGGGCACGGCACCCAGGCGGTGAAGGACCCGGCACTGATCGACCACCTCGGCGAGCACCGGATCCCGCTGGAGGTCTGCCCGACCTCCAACATCGCCACCCGGGCCGTGGAGCGGATCGAGGACCACCCGATCAAGCGGATGGTGGACGCCGGGCTGCTGGTGACGGTCAACTCCGACGACCCGCCGATGTTCGGCACCGACCTCAACACCGAGTACGCGGTGGCGGCGCGGCTGCTGGACCTGGACGAGGCCGGGGTGGCCGGGCTGGCCCGCAACGCGGTCGAGGCCTCCTTCCTGGACCGGGCGGGCAAGGAACGGCTGGCGGGGGAGATCGACGCCCACCTGGCGGCCTGGCGGCAGGCGTAGCCGGCCGGGGGCCACGGGGGCGGACCACCCGGGGACCCCGGGGGCGGACCACCCGGGGACCCCGGGGGCGGACCAGTCGGGGGACCAGCCCGGGACCACCCGGGGATCGCCCGGGAGCACGCCTCCGGACCGCCCCGTCGACCTCGGTCGGCGGGGCGGTTCTGCTTGTCCGTGCGGCTCCGTGCCGGGTGTCGCCGGGTGGTGCTGGCTGGTGCCGGGGGGTGCCGATCCCTCGTTCGGGTGATGGCGCCAAAGTGGTGCCACAAATGCCTCGACATGGCGCCATCGCTGTGCCAAGCTGTCGGCCATGGACCTGACGCCGTACGTGGAAAACCTCCGGAACGAGCTCGCGGTGGCCGCCGCCGCCGGCGGGGACGAGGCCCGCGCGCTGGCCGAGCGGCTGACGCTTCCGCTGGAGTCGGCCGTGCGGCTCACCCTGCTCAACGCGCTCTCGGCCGCCATGGGCGAGGTCACCCGTGACCTCGCCCCCGGCTCGGTGGACGTGCGCCTGCGCGGACTCGACCCGGAGTTCGTGGTGACGGCGCCGCCCGGGTCGGGTGCCTTCCACGGCGATCTGCCGCCGGCGGTGCCACCGTCGGCACCACTGGCGCCACAGCTGGCACCACTGGCGCCAGTGGTGCCGCCGGCGGTCCCGCCGGGGGCGGCGGAGTCGGACGAGACGGGCACCGCCCGGATCAACTTCCGCCTGCCCGCTCACCTCAAGGCGCGGGCGGAGGAGGCCGCCGCCGAGGCCGGCCTCTCGCTCAACGCCTGGCTGGTCCGGGCCCTGGCCGGCGCGCTGGAGGGCGGCGAGCCGGCCCGCCGGCCGGCCCCCGAGCCGGGTGGCCGGGTCGCCCGCAGCATCGGCAGCCAGGGCTTCACCGGCTGGGTCCACTAGCGCCTCCGCGGTATCCGAAACACCCGTACGACCTCCCGCACCACCTTCTGCACCTTCGACGTCACCCCCGCTCCGACCAGCGGGAACACCACACGAGTCAAGAGGACGGGACAGCCATGCCCACGTACGAGACCGACGGACCGATCTCCGCCATCCTCGAGTTCGACATCGGCTCGGTCTGGATCAAGGCGAGCAAGCGCACCGACGCCGTGGTCGAGGTCCGGCCGGCCAACCCGGCCAAGGAGGCGGACGTCAAGGCCGCCGAGCAGACCCAGGTCGACTTCTCCGGTGGCCGGCTCGGGGTCAAGGCGCCCAAGCAGCGCAGCGTCTTCTCCGCCAAGAAGGGCGCGGTCGAGGTCCTGGTCGAGCTGCCGATCGGCTCCGAGGTCCACAGCGAGTCCCCGATGGCCGAGTTCGTCACCGAGGGGCCGCTCGGCGCCTGCCGGCTGAAGACCTCGCTCGGCCGGATCCAGGTGGAGCAGGCCGACAGCGCCCGGCTGGACACCGGCTTCGGGGACATCCGGCTCGGGGGCACCGCCTGGGACGCCGAGGTGTCCGGCACCGGCCGGATCGAGATCGGCTCCGTCGGGGGCCGGCTGACGGTCAAGAACAGCAACGGCGACATCGAGATCGACGAGGTGCGCGGCGAGCTCCAGGCCAACGCCTCCAGCGGCCGGATCCAGGTCGGCCGGGCCGAGGGGAACGTGGAGGCCACCTCGGCGCACGGGCACGTCCGGATCGGCCGGGTGGTCCGCGGGCAGGTCACCCTCCAGACCAGCGTGGGGGACGTCGAGGTCGGCATCGCGGAGGGCACCGCGGCCTGGCTCGACGTGCACAGCAGGGTCGGCGGCGTCCGCAACGACCTCGGCCCCACCCAGGGCCCCGGGGACGCGGTGGAGACGGTGGAGGTCCGCGGCCGCACCAATGTCGGCAACGTCATCGTCCGGCGGGCGTGATGACGGCGGACGGGCGGATCCCGGCATCCTCGGCCTCCTCGGTTTCGTCGGCCCGCGGGCGCCCGGCGAGCCCGGCGGCCTCGTCGATCTCGGCGACCGCGCTGACCAAGTCCTACGGGGACAAGGCGGTGCTCGAGGGCATCGACCTGGAGATCCCGGCGGGCAGCGTGTTCGCCCTGCTCGGGCCCAACGGGGCGGGCAAGACCACCACGGTGCAGATCCTCTCCACCCTGATCCCCGCCGACGGCGGCTCGGCCCGGGTGGCCGGGCACGACGTGGAGCGCGAGGCCGACGCGGTGCGGAAGGCGATCGGCGTGACGGGCCAGTTCTCGGCGGTGGACAACCTGCTCACCGCCGAGGAGAACCTGATGCTGATGGCCGACCTCAACCACCTCCGCCGTCGGGAGGGGCGGAGGCGGGCGGAGGAACTGCTGCGGCGCTTCGATCTCACCGAGGCCTCCCGCAAGGCCGTCATCACCTTCTCAGGAGGCATGCGGCGCAAGCTCGACCTCGCGATGACCCTGGTCGGGGAACCACAGGTGATCTTCCTGGACGAGCCGACCACCGGGCTGGACCCACGGAGCCGGCGGACCATGTGGGAGATCATCCGGAGTCTGGTCGCCGACCACGGGGTGACGATCTTCCTCACCACCCAGTACCTGGAGGAGGCCGACCAACTCGCCGACCGGATAGCCGTCCTGGACGGCGGCCGGATCGTCGCCGAGGGCACGGCCGAGGAGCTGAAGCGGTACGCCCCCGGCGGGCGGATCCGGCTCCGGTTCGCGGACGCCGGCCGACTGGCCGCCGCCGCCGCGCTGTTCGAGTACGCCACCGTCGATGCCGAGGCGCTGTGGCTGGAGATCCCGGGGGACAACTCCGTCGTCACCGTGAGGGCCGTGCTGGACGCGCTCGACAACGCCTCCGTGCAGGCCGAGTCGCTGGTCGTCGAGACGGCCGGCCTGGACGACGCGTTCCTCCAACTGACCGGGGAAGGGGCACGATGAGCACGGCCACGGCCACGAGTACGGCCACGAGTGCGGTCGGCCACGCGCTCGGCGACTCGCTGACCATGCTGCGGCGCAACCTCAAGCACGCGCTGCGGTACCCGTCCCTGACCTTCGCGGTCGTGGTGACGCCGGTCATGATGCTGCTGCTCTTCAACTACGCCTACGGCAGCACGCTGGGCGCGGGCATCGGCGGCGGCCACTACATCGACTACGTCGCGCCCGGTATCGTGCTGATGGCGGCCACCTCCGGGTCGCTGGTCACCGCGATCGGCATCTGCACCGACATGACCGAGGGCATCGTCAACCGCTTCCGCACGATGGCCATATCGCGCTCCGCCTTCCTGGCGGGGCACGTGGTCGGCAGCGTCGTCCAGACCATGATCGGGCTGGTGCTGGTGATCGGCGCGGCCCTCGCGATGGGGTTCCGGCCGAACGCCGGTCCGGTGGAGTGGCTGGCCGCGACGGGCCTGCTGCTCTTCCTCACCATCGCCCTGACCTGGATATCGGCCGGCATCGGCCTGGTGGCCAAGACGGTCGAGAGCGCCAGCAACATGCCGATGCCGCTGCAGTTCCTGCCGTTCGTCGGCAGCGCCATCGTGCCGACCGACTCCATGCCGACGGCCCTGCGCTGGTTCGCCGAGTACCAGCCCTTCACCCCCATGATCGAGACCCTGCGCGGCCTGCTGATGGGCACCGGGATCGGTACCAGTGCCTGGAGCGCCCTGGCCTGGTGCACCGGGCTGACGCTGGTCGGCTACTTCTGGTCGCGGAGCGTGTTCTACCGGCGGTGACAGGGGAGCGGCCGGCAGGACGCCTGGCCCGGACGGCGGAGCACCCGTCGTCCGGGCCGTCCGGCACCCCCGTAGTAATGTCCCGGCAAAGGACGACTCCGGGGGGAGCAAATGACGGTAACGCGCCGCAGACGGATCGTGTGGTGGCTCCGAGGTGCGGCGCTGGCGTCCTTCCTGGTGTACCTGCCGGGCTACTTCTCCTCCCGCCAGGGCGGGTTGGTCGAGGTCGAGCGCTGGCTGAACCACCCGGTGCCGCTGCTCGGGACGGCGGTCGCGCTGGCCGTGGCCTCGGCCGTGGCCCAGGTCGAGTTCCGCACCAGGTGGGCGCACATCGGCTGCGCGGCCGTCGTCTCCCCGCTCCTCGTGATCGGGGCCGCGGTCGGAGCCTTGGCGTACTTCTTCGGCGGCGAGGGCCGGCTGGTCGACAGAAAGCCTGACCCGAGCCGCTCCGACCACGTACTGAGCGTCACCGACATCGCCTTCTCGATCGATCCGGTCTACCGGGTGGAGCTGGTGACCGGCAGCGGCTGGTCGGCCCGCCACTGGGGCCTCGGGACCTGGGAGGAGGAGGACGGCTTCGTCAGGGCCGAATGGTCCGGCCCGGGGCGGATCACGGTGACCTCGGAGAAGGAGATCCAGGTCTTCACCGTGGACGAGGACGGGACGCTGAGCAGCCCCGAGGTGACCTCCCGGGCCCGGTGATACCCCAAGGCCCGGTGACGCCCCGGCCGCCCCGGCCGCCTCGGCGGGCGGGCGTCACCAGCGGTCGATGCCCATGGTCCCGGCCGCGCTGTGGATGGCGTTGTAGTGCGGGATCGACATGTCGGACTTCTTCTGGCTCGCCGGCAGGTTCCGGTCGGCGGCGCGGAACTCGTCGCGGGCCTCCGCCAGCAGGCTGGTGCCGTGGGAGACCGGGACGTCCTTGGTGCCGTGCGCCGGGTGGGACTTGGCGGCGGTCTTGCTGCCGGCGTTGATCAGGGTGCTGCTGGCCTGGTTGTAGTCGGCGACCTTGATCGTCTTCGGGTTGCGGAGCTCCGCCTGTACCCCGGCCGTCGACTGCGCCTGCTCGGCGGCCACGGCGGCGGGGGTGGCTGCGGCGGTGAGCGCGCCCGTCACGATGACGGAGGCGAGGGCGTTCCGAAGGGTCCTGTGCATGAGGGTGTCCTTCCGAGAAGAAAAGTGTCAAGGATTCGCCCCGAAACGGTCGGCGAAACAGTAGGGGTGCGAACGTCTCCGCCCTACCCCGGCCGCCGGTGGCGGAAAACCGGCTTCCGCTCCGGGAGTTCGGAGAGGATGAGATCAAGCCTTTTCCTGATTTTGCTTCAATAGCATTGAACTGGCCGCGGCATGGGGGCTCAGCGGCCCCGGTGCCGCTGCCCCGCCCGCCGCCCGTCGGCCGCCACCTCCGGCGCCGCGAGCGCGGCGTCCAGCAGCCGGCCGTAGTCCCCGCGGACGAATTCCAGCAGCTCCGCGTTGCCCGGTTCGGCCCCGAAGACATGGCGTGCCGCACGGACCCCTGGCGGGCCCGCGATCTCCAGCACCCCGACCCGGAACGGGCCTTCGAAGAACACGGTGAACGTGTTCGGCATGGTGCGTTTCCTCCCATGGGTGTCGTGCCGCTTCCCACGCGCGCGGCCGCGCGCCGGGAGGAAACGCACCGGACACCCCGGGAGGGAGGTTATTGACCGCCGGCCACCGCCGACGGCGCCCGGACTACCGACCGGGAGCCGTGGTCTCGCGTGCTCCGCGACGGACCGCACGGGCGCGAGCGGGCCGGATTCACATGGCTTTCCGGAGGCCGTCGGAACTCGGGGGCCTCGACCCGGTCGGCGACTGCCCGGGCGCGGTCCGCTGGAGCTCTCGCGTCATGAAGACGCTGTTCGGGTCCGGCCGGTAGTCCCCGAAGGGCTCGCAGGGGGTGAACCCGAACTTCTCGTACAGCTTCCGGGCGGGCAGGAAGAACTCTGCCGAGCCGGTCTCCAGGCTCAGCCGGGTGAAACCCATGCGTGCGGCCTCGGCGAGGATGTGCTCCAGCAGCGAGGAGGCGACGCCGCTGCGCTTGCGCAGGGGTGCCGTGCGCATCGACTTCAGCTCGGCGTGGTCCGCGTCCAGTCGTTTGACCGCACCGCAGCCCACCAGCACGCCACCGTCCCGCACCGACCAGAAGGTGATCCCGGGCCGACGGAGGGCGTCGAGGTCGAGGGCGTGGGTGCTCTCGGGAGGGGAGGTGGCCCGCATCTGCTGGACGTGCTCGTCGAGGAACCGGGCGATCTCGGGGCCGGAGAGGTCGTCCGTCGAGATCTTCACCGGTGCTCCTGTTCCTGGGGCGGCAAACGCGGAAGGGTCCGGCACCTTGGGAGGTGCCGGACCCTTCCGACTGTAGAGCGCCAGGCCCGGGTCGCACGGACTCTTCCTACTGAAAGTAGGACGTGCTCTGGTAGCACCGCTGACGCCTGACGAGGGCTCATGTCCCTCGCGACATCAGGAATATTAGCAGCTCAGCTGCCGTGTGCCGAATCGAGCTCCCCACGGGGACGGCCCCGCTCGGGGTGGCGATGGGCGAGGCTCCGGTGTGACGGTCACGTACTCCGTGACCGTGACCGGCGGGGGTGACGGCCGGCTGCACGGCGCGGTCGCCACCTCCGACGACAAGCGCGGCACCTGCGACACCGGGAAGGGTCGCGAGACCGACCACACGGGTCCGGCCGGAAGCACCCCGGCGCCGACCCCGGCGCCGTCGTCCACCGGTGCCACCGTGGTCACCACGGCCGCGATCAGAGTGGCGCCCTGCTCGTCCTGGGCGGTCTGGCCTTCGTTCTCAGCCGCCGCCACGGCTGACCGGTTCTTCGCCCGGAGTGGGAAGTCGGCGGGTCCGACTTCCCGCTCCGGGGCTCCGTCCACAGGCTGTGGGAAACGCGGAAGGGTCCGGCACCTTGGTGGGTGCCGGACCCTTCCGACTGTGGAGCGCCAGGCCCGGGTCGCACGGACTCTTCC
>NZ_JBSFWR010000019.1:0-101330 GCF_053594915.1 Kitasatospora sp. NPDC002543
GGAGCCACTGCGGAGCATTGGCGACCGACGACAACGCGGCGAGGTGCGTGCCCCGGCGTCGCACGCCCGGCGGGAATTGTCAGACACGCCCTAGCGGCGGGGTGGGGGCCAGGGGGTGGAGGCGGGGGTGAGGGTGGAGAGGGACTGGCGGAGCCGGCGGACGGTGGGGTGGTGGGGGCCGTCGCGGCGTTCGCGGTCGAGGAGGAGCGGGAGCAGCCACTGCCAGGCGTTCTGCGGGTCGCCGGTGGCGGCGAGGTGGAGGCCGATGCGTTCGCGGAGGTCGTAGCTGCGCTCGGGGTCGGTGTCGAGGCCGGTTTCCAGGCGGGCGGTGTGGGCGGTGAGGAGGGCCTGGTACTCGGCGAGGGCTTCGGCGCCGTGGCCGAGCCGGTCCAGGCAGACGGCGGCGCGGTAGCGGTGGTCGAGGCCCTGCGGGCCGTGCGGGCCGCCGTCGGCGGTGGTGGCGAGGCGGCGGTACTCGGGGAGGGCCTGCTGGGGGTGGCCCTCGTGCAGGAGGGTGCGGGCGTAGATGGTGCGGATGGTGCGCACCAGGGGTGCGGCGTCGCCGAGTTCGCTCTCGGCGCGGGGCAGCAGGCGGGCGGCGAGGCCGAGCACCTCGGTGTGGCGGCCGGCGTCGACCAGGTCGGAGAGCCGGGCGCACTCCGCGCCGAGGTCCGGCCCCGTCGGGACGGGCGGCGGTGTCGGAGGCGCGGGCGGCGGTGTCGGAGGGGCGGGCGGCGTGAGGAAGGGCCGCGACTCGGAGCGGACCGCCGGTGCCTGGGCGGCCGGCGCGGCCGGCGGCTGCGGCTGGTGCGGGTAGCGGAAGGGCCGGGCCGGGTCCGGCAGCGGTGTGTAGCGGGGCTGCGGGGCTCGGTCGGCCGCGGGCAGCAGCGGGAGCAGCCGGGCGTACACGGTCTGGGCGTCGGCCGGGCGGTCGGCGGGCTGCTTGGCGAGCAGGTCGAGCACCAGCTGTTCCAGCGGCTGCGGCACCTCGGGCCGCAACTCCCGTAGCGGGACCGGCGGTTCGTCGACGTGCCGGCGCAGGACGCCGAGCGCGGTGGGGGCTCGGAACGGTTCCTCGCCGGCGAGCATCTCGTGCAGCAGGCAGCCGAGCGCGTAGAGGTCGCTGCGCGGGTCGGTGGTGGCGGCGAGGGCCTGCTCGGGGGCCATGTAGGAGGGGCTGCCGACGGGCACGCCGGTGAGGGTGAGCCGGGTGGTCTCGGTGTCGAGGGCGGTGGCGATGCCGAGGTCGAGCAGGACGGTGCGGCCGTCCTCACGGACCATGACGTTGCTCGGCTTGAGGTCGCGGTGGACCACCGGGATGGCGTGGACGGCGGCCAGTGCGGCGCAGAGCTGCGCGGCCACGGCCGCCGCGCGCTCGATCGGGAGGGGGGCGTCCTCGGCGATGAGGTCGGCCAGGCTGACCCCGGGGATGCGCTGCATGACGAGGTAGAGCTCGTCCCCGTCCTCGCCCGCGTCGAAGACGGTGACCAGTCCGGGGTGGTCGAGTGCGGCCGTCACCCGGCATTCGCGCAGGAAGCGGCGGCGCAACTCGTCGCTGTGGCGGGCCCGTTCGCCGCCGGAGCCGGTCCCGCCGGGCAGCAGGTGCTCGGGGCGGAGCAGTTTGACCGCGACCGGACGGTGCAGCCGTTCGTCCCGGCCGGCCCAGACCTGGCCCATGCCCCCGTGGCCGATCTTCTCGGTGAGCCGGTAGCGGCCGGCGATCAACCGGGTGGCGGTCACGGCCGGTCCTCGCGGGCCTGGCGGCGCAGCAACTCGCCCAGCTCGCGCAGGTCGTGGGCGGTCTCGGGCGCCGGCGCGACGGGAGCCGGGGCAGCGGGGGCGACGGGCACGGCCGGCGGGGGGAACCCGTACCCGGGCACGGTCCCCGCGTACGAGGAGACGCCGGGCACCGCGTACGGCGGGACGATCCGCGGGGCGGCCTGCGGCGTCGGCCTCCCGGCCAGCCAGACCGCCCGGCTGTCCATCACCAGGAAGTGCGCCGTCGGCAGGAGCCACAGCACGGCCAGCGTGATCTCACCGGTGGTGTCGGCGGTCGGGTTCTTCAGGCTGCCCGCGACCCCGGCGCAGACGATCATGGTGAGCAGCAGCGCGCAGAACACCACCGCGCCGGCGATGTCGTACGCCCTGCGGCGCCGGACCGCCAGCAGCAGCGAGGGGACTGCCCCGAGCAGGCCGAAGGTGAGCAGCGGGGCCAGCGCGCACAGCACCCGCGCGGCCACCCCGAACCGCCCGGGGATCGGAGCCTGCCCCGGCCCCGACCCGTACGGCGTTCCGCCGGGCGGCGGCCCGAACTGCCCGGGGTACTGCCCTGACATGCGCGCTCCTGAGCTGGTGAGGACCGGCACCGAGGGCGGTGCGGACGGCTGCGCCCACCGTACCGCCAGGTCCGGCCGCTCCGGAGGGCTTCCGTCCGCCCGCCGCCGCATCGGTATCGCGCCGCGATCGCAGCGCTACTGAGCCCCGGTCACCTCACCGGGCGCGCACCGGGCGGCCACCACGGCCCCGGCCCGGCCCCCTCCCCCGCACGGTCCGCGGGACGGCTGTCAGGCCGGCGGTTCCAGCGTGCCGGTGGCCAGGGCGTCGGTGGCGGCCCGGGCGAGGCTGCGACCGAGGGCGGCGGCCCGGTCGAGGGCGGCGTCGAAGGCGGCGAGGCGGGCGAAGGCGGTGCCGAGGCGGTGCTGGGCGGGGAGCGGGAGGCGGGGCAGCTCGACCCGGCGGATGTCGAGGCGGGCGGTGGTGGTGGCGTGGCTGGCGGCGCGCCGGGTGCCGGCGGTGGAGCGGAACTGGCCGGCCAGGAACTCGGGGTCGAGGGCGGCCGGATCGGGCCGCAGGAGGTGGAGTTGGCGGCCGAGGGCGACGCCGACCAGGGGGCCCTCGGCCGGGACGACCAGTGCGGTGCCGCCGCCGAGCGCGGGCACCAGGACGTCGCCGGGGCGGGTGCGGACGTCCCCGGCCGGGCCCGGGCCGGTGGCCAGGACGGCGCTGGGCGCGGCACCGGTGGCGAGGTCCTGGTCGGTGACGACGGGGGTGCCGCCGGGGCCCGCGGGGCGGGTGGCGGCGCCGGTGCCGGAGGAGTACACCTCCAGCGCGCCGGCGCGGACCAGTTCTCCGATGGTGACGACCCCGGCCGGGGCGGCCCCGGACGCCCCGCCGGGCTCGGCGCCCGGCCGCGGCAGCAGCGCGACCGGGTCGGGCAGCCCGGCCAGCAGCTCGGCCAGCCGGCCGCCGAGGTGGGAGAGTTCGGCCGCGCCGCCGAGCGGGGCGGCGGGCGGGACGTGCCGGGCCGGGGAGAGGTCGGTCTCGTCGTCGAGCAGGTCGATCGCGGCCATCGCCCGGTGGACGCCGGGCCGGTCGGCGGGGACCGGCCGGCCCTCGCGCGCGGCGAGGTCGAAGCCGCGCCAGGCCTCCAGGACGGTGCGGTGCAGCTCGGTCCAGTCGACGCGGTCCCGGCCCCCCTCGGCCCCCGGCGCTCCGGCGGCCCCGGCCGGGCCGGAGGGCGCGGCCCCGGCGTCGAGCATCAGCACTTGGCGGAAGTCGTCCCCGGGCCGGGGCGCGCGCAGCACCCACAGGTGCAGCGGGACGCCGTACGGCGGGGCGGCGCCGGCCGGCAGCGCGATGACGGCGCGCAGGGCGCCGGAGCGCAGCAGTTCGGCCCGGACCCGGCGGCCGGCCCGGCGGGCGGCGACGGTCGGCGGGAGCAGCAGCGCGGCGAGGCCGCCGGGGCGGGTGCGGGCGAGGCAGTGCAGCACCCAGGCGAGTTCGGACTCGCCGCGCGGCGGGACGAGCCCGCCGGGCCAGCGGGTGTCGAACTGCAGCTCGTCGTGGCCCCAGTCGCGTTCGTTGTAGGGGGGTTGGCAGAGCACGGCCTCGAAGGTGTCGCCGGGGAAGCCGTCGGCGCGCAGGGCGTCGCCGGCCCGCAGGTCGAGCGGCAGCGGGCCGGGCTCGGCGGCGGGGGTGTGCAGGGCGATCCGGAGCCGGGCGAGGGCGGCGGTGACCGGGTCGGCGTCCTGGCCGTAGCGGCCGGTGGTCGGCGGGTGGGCGAGCAGGACGGAGCCGAGGCCGACGGCCGGGTCGAGCACGGTGGCGGGGACGCCGGCGACGGCGGCGAGCAACTCGGCGGCCTCCGGCGGGGTGGGGCTGAGCTGGCGGGTGTTGGCCTCGGCGTACCGGGTGAGCAGTTGCTCGTACGCGCCGGCCGGGCCTGCCTGGTCGGCGAGTTCGGCGAGCAGCCGGGCGAGGTCCAGCTGGGTGCTGCCGAGCAGGCCGGGGAGGCCGAGGGTGTTGGCCCCGTCGGGGCCGAAGGCGTGCACGGCGGTCCCGGCGACGGCCCGGGGCAGGGCGAGGGCGAGCCGGGTGTCCGGCCGGTCGGCGAGTTCGGCCCACTGCCGGGGCTCGCGGTGCAGCAGCAGGAGCAGGGCGCCCGCCTCGACCAGTGGGGCGGCGGGGTGACCGGCCGGGTCGCGGAGGGTGTCGACGAGCTGCCAGACCCGTTCCAGCAGGGGGAGTTCGGCGATCTTGCCCTGGGCCCGCAGCCAGGACTCCACCTCGGCGAGCGCGAAGGCCGGGCTGGCGTCGGTGCCGCCGACCGGGCGCGGGAAGTCGGGGTGGCGGCGGCGCCAGTTGCTCACCGCGGCCCGGCCGACGCCGGCCAGCCGGGCGATCTCGGCGGCGGTCACTTCGGGACGGTCCGGCACGGGGGCTCCTTCGGTGGGGCGGCGACCGCGCGGCCGGGCCGGGGCGGGTGTGACCACACAGCATAGCGACGCACCCGTCGAACGGAGTTCACATGTGAACAGAGCTCTTTTGTGAAATCGCATTGACATGGTTCACGGCTCGGTGGTGTGATCTCTCCGTCGCCACCGAACGGGGGCGACACCAGGGAAGACCACCGATCACCGGGAGACACCCATGTCCGCGAACACCCGCCGCACCGCCGTTCACCGCACCGCCGTTCACCGCGGCACCACCCGCCGCGCCGCCGCCCTGCTGCTGGGCGCCGCGCTGGTCACCCTGGGCGCGACGGCGTGCGACTCCAACGGCGGCTCCTCCGTCTCGACGGAGGCCAAGCAGACCGCGGCCGCCACCGGCTCCGAGGCCGCCAAGCCCACCGAGAACAAGCCCGCCGGGAACAAGCCGGCCGACACCGCCAAGGCCCCCGCCAAGCTCGGCGACACCATCGCGCTCAAGGGCAACGACCCGGCCGACACCGCCGATGTGACGCTGGTGAAGGTGGTCGACAGCGCCGAGGGCGAGAACGAGTTCACCCACCCGGCCGACGGCAAGCGCTTCGTCGCGGTCCAGTTCCGGATCAAGGCGAGCGGCAAAAAGGCCTACAGCGACGTCCCCGGCAACAGTGCCAAGCTGCTGGACGCCCAGGGCCAGGCCTACGGCACGACGATCGCGGACACGACGGCCGGTCCGAGCTTCCAGATCCCCGCCAACATCGCCCCCGGCGAGAGCGCCCTCGGCTTCGTCACCTTCGAGGTCCCGAAGGACGCCAAGCTCGACAAGGCCCAGTTCGGCCTCGACAGCGGCTTCGCCCCGCAGACCGGCCAGTGGAAGATCGGCTGACGCCTCCGTTCACAGCCACCGCCCCCGCCGGCACGCCGTACGCCGGAGCAACGGAACGGCGGCCCCGGGCAGAGCCCGAGACCGCCGTGGACCACCCCGAGGGCGCGGGCCCTCCGGGCGCCCTACTTCTTCGCCCCCGCCAGGTCGTCGAACATGGCCGACAGGAACTCGGTGCACCAGCCCAGCAGTTCCCGCCCGACCAGCGGCTTGCCGCCGATCCGCCCGGTGCTCGGGCGCGGCACCAGCAGCTGCTGGGCCGCCGCCTTCACCTGGCTGCGCGGGTAGAGCCGGTTCAGCCGCAGCTGCTGGGACTCCCGCAGCTCCACCGGCCCGAAGCGGACGTTGGAGCCCTGGAGGGTGATGTCCGAGATCCCGCACCGCCGGGCGTACAGCCGCAGCGCCGCGACCAGCAGCAGGTTCTCCACCGGCTCGGGCAGCTTGCCGTAGCGGTCCACCAGCTCGTCCCTGACCTGCCGGATGTCCTCCTCCGAGTTGACCGCGGCGATCGAGCGGTACGCCTGCAGCCGCAGCCGCTCGCCGGGCGCGTAGTCGTGCGGCACGTGGGCGTCGACCGGAAGCTCGATCTTCACCTCCAGCGGCTCCTCCTCCGGCTCCCCGCCGCCGGCCAGCGACTCGCGGAACTCCGCCACCGCCTCGCCGACCATCCGCATGTAGAGGTCGAAGCCGACGCCCGCGATGTGACCGGACTGCTCGCCGCCGAGCAGGTTGCCCGCGCCGCGGATCTCCAGGTCCTTCATCGCGACGTACATGCCCGCGCCCATCTCGGTGTGCTGGGCGATGGTGGCCAGCCGCTCGTGCGCGGTCTCGGTGAGCGGCTTCTCCGGCGGGTACAGCATGTAGGCGTAGCCGCGCTCGCGGCCCCGCCCGACCCGGCCTCGCAGCTGGTGCAACTGGGAGAGGCCGAAGGTGTCGCCGCGCTCCACGATCAGGGTGTTGGCGTTGGAGATGTCGATGCCGGACTCCACGATCGTGGTCGACACCAGGACGTCGAACTCCTTCTCCCAGAAGTCGACGACGACCTTCTCCAGCTGGGTCTCCCCCATCTGCCCGTGCGCGGTGGCGATCCGCGCCTCGGGCACCAGGTCCTTCAGCCGGGCGGCCGCCTTGTCGATCGACTCCACCCGGTTGTGGATGTAGAACACCTGGCCCTCGCGCAGGAGTTCACGCCGGATCGCGGCCGAGATCTGCTTCTCGTCGTACGGCCCGACGAAGGTCAGCACCGGGTGGCGCTCCTCCGGCGGGGTGGTGATGGTGGACATCTCGCGGATGCCGGTGACCGCCATCTCCAGGGTGCGCGGGATCGGCGTCGCGGACATGGTCAGCACGTCCACGTTGGCGCGCAGCTTCTTCAGCTGCTCCTTGTGCTCGACGCCGAACCGCTGCTCCTCGTCGACGATGACCAGGCCGAGGTCCTTGAACCTGGTCTCGGAGGAGAACAGCCGGTGGGTGCCGATGACGACGTCCACCGAGCCCTCGAACAGTCCCTCCAGGACGGCCTTGGCCTCGCTGTCGGTCTGGAAGCGGGACAGCGCCTTCACCGTGACCGGGAAGTTGGCGTAGCGCTCGGCGAAGGTCGAGAAGTGCTGCTGCACCAGCAGCGTGGTCGGCACCAGCACCGCCACCTGCTTGCCGTCCTGCACGGCCTTGAACGCGGCCCGCACCGCGATCTCGGTCTTGCCGTAGCCGACGTCGCCGCAGATCAGCCGGTCCATCGGGACTGACTTCTCCATGTCGGACTTGACCTCGGCGATGGTGGTCAGCTGGTCCGGCGTCTCCGCGTACGGGAAGGCGTCCTCCAGCTCGCGCTGCCAGGGGGTGTCCGGGCCGAAGGTGTGGCCGGGGGCGGCCATCCGCGCCGAGTACAGCTTGATCAGGTCGGCGGCGATCTCCTTGACCGCCTTCTTGGCCCGCTGCTTGGTCTTCGCCCAGTCCGCGCCGCCGAGCCGGTGCAGCGTCGGGGCCTCGCCGCCGACGTACTTGGTGACCTGGTCGAGCTGGTCGGTCGGCACGAACAGCCGGTCGCCGGGGTGGCCGCGCTTGGCCGGGGCGTACTCCAGCACCAGGTACTCGCGGGTGGCGCCCTGGACGGTGCGCTGCACCATCTCGACGTACTTGCCGACGCCGTGCGCCTCGTGGACGACGTAGTCGCCGGCGACCAGCGCCAGCGGGTCGATCGCGTTGCGGCGGCGCGAGGGCATCCGGCGCATGTCCTTGGTGGAGGACTTCTGGCCGGACAGGTCGGTCTCGGTGATGACGGTGAGCTTCAGGTTCTCGTCGACGAATCCGTGCTCGATCGAGCCGCAGGAGACGTGGACGACGTCCCGGGTGGGCGCCTCGGCGAGGTCGGCGACCAGCCGGGCCGGGATGCCCTCGTTGCCCAGCACCTCGGCGAGCCGGGAGGCCGGCCCGTGGCCCTCGGTCACCATGACGACCCGCCAGTCGGCGGCCAGCCGTTCCTTGGCGTCCGCGATCGCCCGGGCGGTGTCACCGCGGTAGGCCTCGACCGCGTGCATGCCGAGGGTCAGCGTGTTGGCGTCGAACTCCAGGATCCCGTCGATCGTCGACTCGCTGGTCGCGAACGGGCTGACGGACCACCAGGGCAGCCCGATCTCGTCGGCGTGCTCGCGCACCTCGGCGAGCGAGCGCAGCGAGGCGGCGGAGACGTCGATGGTCTCCAGGTCGATCGGCCGGTCCCCGCCGGCCGCGGCGGCGACCCAGGAGGCGTGCAGGAACTCCTGGCTGGTCGCCACCAGGTCGGCGGCCCGGGTGCGGACCCGCTCCGGGTCGCAGACCACCGTGACGGAGCCGAGCGGCAGCACGTCCAGCAGCAGTTCCATGTCGTCCACCAGCACCGGCGCCAGCGACTCCATGCCCTCGACCGCGATGCCCTCGGCGATCTTGTCGAGGATCTCGGCCAGCCCGGGGTGCTCGGCGGAGAGCTCGGCGGCCCGGGCCCGCACCTCGTCGGTGAGCAGCAGCTCCCGGCAGGGCGGTGCCCACAGGCCGTGCTCGGCGATCTCCAGCGACCGCTGGTCGGCGACCTTGAAGTACCGGACCTCCTCGACCTCGTCGCCCCAGAACTCCACCCGCAGCGGGTGTTCCTCGGTCGGCGGGAAGACGTCCAGGATGCCGCCGCGGACGGCGAACTCGCCGCGCTTCTCGACCAGTTCGACGCGCGCGTAGGCGGCGGCGGAGAGCCGGCGGGCCACTTCCTCCAGGTCGTACGACTCGCCGCGCCGCACGGCCACCGGCTCCAGCTCGGCCAGCCCCTTGACCTGCGGCTGGAGCACCGAGCGGACCGGGGCGACGATCACCTGCACCGGACCGGCCGCAGTATCGTCCGCCCGCGGGTGCACGATCCGGCGCAGCACGGCCAGCCGGCGCCCGACGGTGTCGGAACGGGGCGACAGCCGCTCGTGCGGCAGGGTCTCCCAGGCCGGGAACTCGGCGACGGCGTCGGCGGGCAGCAGCGAGCGCAGCGAGGCCGCGAGGTCCTCGGCCTCGCGGCCGGTCGCGGTGACGGCGAGCACCGGGCGGCCCCGCTCGCCGGCCGCCTGCCCGGCGAGCGCGCGGGCCACCGCGGCGACGGCGAAGGGGCGGGCCGCGGGCGGCCCGACCAGGTCCAGGTGGCGGCGGCCGCCGGCCGCGGCGCCGGGGGCGGTGGCCGCCTCGATCGCCTCGGCGATCGCCGCGTCCCGCGCGACGACATCGAGCAGTCCGGTCAGGCTCATCTGCGGTCTCTTCTTCGTCCCGTGGCTGGTGCTGTCCCGGGGTGTCGAAGGCCCGCCGGGGCAACGCGAACGGCCCGGCACGCCGAGCGGCCGGGGGTCTCCAGCCTACGCCGCGGCGCGGACGCGCACGCGGTCCACGGCTCCGGCGGGGCCGGACCGGGACGGGGCGGGGGCCGGAGCGGAGCCCGGCCGCCCCCACGTTTTGTCAGGGGCACGTCCGGGAACGAACGACTGGACGAACCGCCGATCAGGCCGGTGGACGAACCAACCGGAAGCCGCACCGATCCGGGCACGGCTATCCGCCACGAACTGGACATACTCCTGTCACTGGCCGTCCATGGAGATCGCGCACCATGGTGAACGTGCCCGCCGCACCCAACCGTGGGGGATGGCTGTGGGGGCACTGTCGCACCCCCGATGGGGGTCGGAGGTGCGAGGCCGGGCGGCCCTGGGTGGGGGCGCCCGCCCAAGCGCCGGGAACCGTGGCGCCCTTTCCTGGAGGGCGCCACGGGTCTCGGCCTCTTTCGCTTCCGGGGCCTACCCCGTCGACCACCGCCCTATCCCGGCGCCCGGGCGGGCACGCCCGGCACGACGAAGGCCCCGGCCGTCCCGCGAGGGGCGGCTCGGGGCCTGCGCGGCTCGGGGCCTTCGCGGCTCGCGGCCTGCGTGATGCGCGGCCTTCGTGATGCTTGGCCAGCGCGACCCGGGGTCGCGCGCGGTCAGCGGCGGCGGTAGCTCACCGTGTTGGGGGTCGCGTAGTCGCTGCCGTCGTCCACAATGATGATCTTCGGGACGATCCGGGTCTCGTCCTCCGTCGGCCTCCCGGAGCCCTGCTCGGCGGTGGCACCGTCGGCGGAGGGGTCCCCGGCGGAGGAAGCCCCGGCCGCGGCCGTCCCGTCGACCGTCTCCCCGGCCGGCGGCGAGGCCGGCTTCGGCGGCACCGGGCCGGTCGCCACGGCCCCGGCGATGGCCTTGGTCGCACTGCTGCCGACCACCGGCGTCCGCAGCACGGGCGCCGGCTTCTCCGGCGCGGAGGCCTGGGCGGAAGCCCGGGCCGGGGCCTGGGCGGCACCCGGCGCGGAGCCCTCGTCCCCGGCCGGAGCCGTGGCGGCCAGGGCCTTGCGCAGGTTCGCCACCGGGATCTCGCCGGTGTCCGCCTCCGAGTCCACCGGCGCGGCGTCCGCGACGACGTCCTCGACGGCATCCGCGACCGCGTCGTCGACCGCGTCCCGCGGAGCGGGCGCCGAAGCGACCTCCCGTGAGACCCGGCCCACCCCGGAGGCCCGGACCGCGGCGGCGGCCGCGGCGGCCACCTCGGGCTCGATCTGGCCGACCGCCGCCCCGGTGAGCGAGGCCAGCGTGGCCTTGATGTGGTCCAGGTGCTGCTGCACCGTGTCCAGCCGGGTGTCGAACTCGCGCTGCTCGCGCTCGCTCTCCGCGTTGATCTTCTCGGCCTCCCGGCGGGCCTGCTCGACCAGCTGGTCGGCCTTGGCCTGGGCGTCCGTCTCCAGCTGCTTGATCTGGTTCAGCACGGTCTCCCGGTGCTGCTCCGCCTCCTTGACCCGGCGCTCGGCGGTCGCCGAGACCTCGGCGTCCTCGGCGTCGGCCTTGGCCTGGGCGGCGGCGAAGGTCTCGTCGGCCTTGCGTCGCCGGGCGGCGAGCTCGGCCTCGGCCTGCTCGCTGGCCTCGGCGGCGGCCACCCGCACCTTGGCGGCGTAGGCGGTGGCGGAGTCCCGGGTGGAACGGCTCTCCCGGTCGGCGTCGGCCCGGATGCCCTCGGCCTCGGCCCTGGTCCGCTCCTCGGTGCGGCGGGCGGCGGCGTCGGCGGCGGCGCGGGTCGTGGCGCCGTACTCCTTGGCGGCCCGGTCGGCGGCCTGCCCGGCCTCGTAGACCTCGTCCCGCAGGTCCTCGGCGAAGCGCTCGGCCTTCTCGCGGACGGCGCGCGCCTCGTTCTCGGCCATCGCGGCCAGTCCGGCGGCCTGTTCGCTGAGCACCTGGTAGTCGGGATCCGGGGCCTCCTCGGCGGTCCGCCGGATGTCGGCCAGCCGGGCCTCCATCTGCCGGATGCCGGCGCCCAGGACGCTCAGCCGCTCCCACGCCTCGTCGCGCTGCGCGGTGAGCGCGGCGAGGGCTCGGTCGACCTGCTCGGGCGCGTAGCCACGGCGGGCCTGGGTGAAGCCGTACTCGGGGACGGCGTCGCTCATGGGCTCTTCCCCTCATTTCGCGGGCTGCGGAGCCCATGATCGGACGGAACGGACGGATCCGGAACCGGTTCGGAGCCCGGGGCCGGATTCCGTTGTCGTACGGACCGGAATGTGTCGAGGACCGGTCGAGTAGACCCATCCTCTTGACCTATTTTGCGCAGATCCGGGCGAAACCCCAACGAGGCACAGCTGCGGCGACATGCCGAAGGGGTCGTTCCGGACACCGGAACGACCCCTCCCACCTGCGAGGACCGGCGACGGTCCGCTACAGCAGGCCGTCCCAGAACTGCTCCAGCAGCACGGCCCACCACGTGTCCGCGTTCTGCAGGGCCGCCGGGTCGATCGCGGCGAGCTGGGCCTGGAAGTCGGTCGTCCAGCGACCGGCCTGGTCCGGGGTCAGCCCGTACCGCAGCCGCCACATCCGGCCCAGCAGGGCCAGCGAGCGGACGAACTCCGGTACACCGCTGTTGACGAACCGGGGCGGCTGGCCGGTTCCCTCGACGTCCACGGCCACCACGTGCGCGGTGCCGTACTGGACGCACAGCTGGCGGCCGTAGTCGTTGCCCAGCACCAGGTACCCGCCGAAGTCCGGGCCCGCGCCGAGGCCGCGCTCGGCGGCCAGCTCGGCGAGCGTCGGAATCGGGCGGCCCTCCTGGGCCTGCGCCCAGAAGAACGGCCCGAAGTCGCGCGGCAGCCCCGCCCACATCAGGGTCTGGGAGACCGGCTCGGGCACGCCCTGGCGGGAAACCGCGCGCTGCTCGTAGCGGAACAGGTTCTGCCCGAAGGCGGCACCGACCTCCTGGGCGAGCTGCTGCGGCGGGAGCGGCGGCAGCGCCTGGACCGACCCCGGCGCCGGCGGCGGCACCCGGAACGGGCGGACCCGCTGGGCGCCGGACGCCAGCTGGTGCAGCTCGTCCAGGTGGTCGAGCAGCTCGGCCATCCCGGCCTGCCGGGAGGCGTGGTCCCGGCCGTACGGGGCGGTGTGGGTCAGCCGGACGTTCGGCCAGGACGCGGCGATCATGCGGTTGCAGTAGCCGCCCGGCAGGTCGCAGGACTCCAGCTCGGTGTAGAGCTCCAGCACCTGCTCCGGCGGCACGTTGAGCCGGCGCAGGTCCTGGAGGATCTTCCACTCCGGGTGCGGGGTGCCGGGCTCGCTGCGGTGCAGCAGCTTCTGCTCCGAGCCGTCCGGGCCCCGGTAGCTGAGCGCGGCGAAGTACCCCGGGCCGACCGCGGGCACGCCCGGCGGCACCGGCGCGGGCTGCGGCGGGCCGGGCACCGCGGCGGGCGGGACGACCCCGGCGGCACCGGCCGCGTTCGGGTAGCCGTAGCCGGCCGCGGGCGCGGCGGGGGCCGCCGGACCACCGGGCGGCGGCGGGACGGCGGGACCGCCGGACGGCGGGGTACCCGGGTCCGCCGGGCCGCCCAGCCGTGCCGGGTCGATCGCGCCCGCCAGCTGGGTCGCCTCGTACGCCGCCCCGGACGCGGACGGGCCCGTGGTCGGCGCGCCCTGCGGGGCCGCCGGGGCCGCACCGGCGCGCAGGCCGGCCGGCGGCGGGGGCGGCGGGGCGGAACCCGCGCCGCGACCGGCGGGGCCGGCGGCGGGCGTACCGGAGCCCGGGGTGTGCTTCAGCTCGCCGGGCGGGGGCGGCGGCGGGCCCGAACCCGCGTTGCGGCCCAGGCCGGCGGGGGCGGCGCCCGCACCGGCGGGACCGCCGCGCAGCGCGGCCGGCGGGGGCGGCGGCGGAACGGAGCCCGTACCCCGGCCGGGCCCGCCCTGCGGCGCGCCCTCCGGGGCGCCGGGGGCCGGGGCACCGGGCAGACCGGCGAGGCCGGGCGGACCGCCGGGCGGGGCCAGCATGGTCGGCGCGTGCTCGACCTGCGGGCCGCCGGCGGGCGGGACGGCCGGGGCGCCCGGCAGACCCATCAGCCCGGGCATGGCGTCGGGCGAGGCGAGCAGCGTGGGCGCCGGCTCCGCGACCGGCGGAGCGGGGGCGGGGGCCTGAGCGGGAACGGCGACCGGCAGTGCGGCGGGCGACTCCGCGGCCGGAGCGGGAACGGCGGCCGGCGGTGCGGCCGGCGGCGGGACCGGGGGCATGCCGTAGCCGCCGCCCGTCGGTGGCATCAGCATGGTCGCGGCCTCGGCACCCGCCGGCGCGGCGGGCTCGGACAGGTCCGAGCCGGTGGTCCGCAGCCCGTCGGGCATCAGCATGGTCGCGGCCTCCGCACCCACCGGCGGCGGGCCCGGCACCCCGGGGGCCACCGGCGCGACGGCCTGCGGCAGCGGCGGCAGCTCCGGCGGCGCGGCGGCGGTCGGCTCGTCGTGCCCGGGCGGCGGCGCGAGCATGGTCGGCGCGTCCCCAGCGGGCCGGTCGGAGACCGGAGGCTCGGTCAGCACCGCCGGCGCGGGCGGCGCGACCGGTGCCGTCGGCGCGACCGGCGCGGGCTGCGGCGTCGGAGCGGACGGCTCCTCGACCGGCGCCACGGCGGCCCCAGCAGCAGCCGCAGCACCCGCAGTCGGAGCCTCCGCGCCCTGCGGGCCCGCCGGAGCCGTCCCGAGCCGCTCCGCCTCGGCCGCGATCGCCGCGGCACCCGCCTCCTGGAGCCACTGCGGCGGGCTGAGCAGGAAGGACGTCGCCTCCACCGGCCCGGGCGCGGGCTTCGCCGCCCCGGCCGGGTTGGCCGCCACCGGCCGCCCGTAGGCCTCCTCGTACTGCCGGACCACCTCGTTGACGGGCAGCGCGGGCCACAGCGTGCTGGCCCCCGAGTCCCGGGCGATCACCAGCCGTGCCTCCCCCGAGCCGCCGCCCGCACCGCCCGTGCCGTCGGCCGGGCCCGCGGGCGCCACCGCCCAGCAGACGAAGCCCAGGTCGAACTCCCGGACCCGTACCTCGCGCTGCTGCGCGTGCGGCACTCCGCCGTTGATCCACTCCTCGGCGAGCTCCTGCGCCTGCGCGTACGTCACCACGCCCGGTTCACCCCTGTCCGCATCCTCGTCGTCCCCCGTTCCACCGCGACCACCGACACCACCACGACCACGCGCCTCAGTCCATCGGGACGGCCCGGGCGAACCCGCCGTCCACCATCAGCGCCGCGACCGTCTCCAGCTCCGGCGGGCTGCCGGCCAGCCGCAGCAGGAAGGCGTCGAAGTCCTCGCCGCAGGGCAGCAGCAGCCGGGCGCAGCGGTCCTCCGGGGCCTCCGGGGCGCCGGTGTCGCGGGCGTCGTCGTACAGGTGGAACCAGACCGAGCCGGCCCGCTCGCCGCGCACCTTGAGCGCGACAAGGCCGCCCTGGGCGTAGGCGATGCCCAGGTAGTCCTTGGTGAGGTGGTCGCGCAGGCACTTGTTGGCGTACACGACGTCGTCGGTGCCGTACTCCTCGGTGAGCGTCAGGAACGGCTGGTCGAGGAGCAGTCCGAGATCGGTGTCCAGCGCCACGCCGACCGGGGCGCGGCCGCCGCCCAGCTTGAGGAAGGTGCGGTAGGCGTCGGGCAGCCGGTAGCCGAGGCGCTGCTCGGCGCGCTGCACCAGGTCCTCGGGGACCCCGATCGGGTCGCCGCCGTCCTTGGCCAGCGAGAAGTGCACCGCCCGGCGCTCCTGCAGCGGGCGGGTGCCGCGGCGGGTGTGGTCGGCGGCCGAGGTGGCCAGCCCGCCGTGGTGCCTCAGCAGCGCCTTGACCTCGACCGGGACGAGCTCCATCCGCCGCCAGCCGGGGGCGGCCCGGCCGACCGCGTGGTGCCAGGTCCAGCCGGGCGGCGTGGCGACGGCGGTCGGGAGGTCGGCCCAGAGCGGGTGGCCCTGGGTGTAGAGCGCGGCGTTGGCCGAGACGTAGTCGGTCAGCCGCAGCTCGTCCACGCCGAAGCCCTCCGGCGGGTCGGCCACCTCGGCCGCGGCGGCGGCGTACGGGCCGAAGTCCGGGTAGCCGTACTCGTCCACCCTGACCCCGGCGGGGTGCCGCTCCGCGCGGACCGGGTCCGGGAACTGCACCACCTGACCTGCGTACGCCGCGTTCGGTGCGGCGGCGACGCCGGGCCGACCTGTCGTCATCTGGGAGCCCCCACTGGCTGCTGCAAAATACGGTGCCTGCTGGGCACCAGCCTAGGGCCTGCCTTCAACCCCCCGTCTGCCAGGCGGGCCCCGGGGGCGCTCCGCGGGCGGGCGGGGCCGGAGTCACAACCGCCCGCCCAGCGCCCGCGCCAGCGCCTCGGCCACCCGCAGCTGCCGGGCCTCGGTGAGGTGCGGGTGCAGCGGCAGGCTGAGCAGTTCGCGGGCGGCCCGCTCGGCCACCGGGAACGCGCCTTCGCGGTGGCCGAGGTGACGGAACGCGGGCTGCAGGTGGACCGGCACCGGGTAGTGCACCCCGGCGCCGATCCCGGCGGCGTTGAGCGCGGCCAGCACGGCGTCCCGGTCCCGGCCGGGGCCGATCCGCACCGGGTACAGGTGCCGGACGTGCTCGTTGCCGGGCGCGGTCCGGGGCAGGGCGAGGCCGTCCAGCCCGCCCAGCAGCTCGTCGTAGCGGGCGGCGGCGGCGCGGCGGGCGGCGTTCCAGGCGGGCAGCCGGCGCAGTTTGGCGCGCAGCACGACGGCCTGCAGCGCGTCCAGCCGGGAGTTGCAGCCGAACCGTTCGTGCCGGTACCGGTCGCGGGCGCCGTGGTCGCCGGTCAGCCGGACGGCGTCGGCCAGGGTGTCGTCGTCGGTGAGCACCGCCCCGGCGTCGCCGTAGGCGCCGAGGTTCTTTCCCGGGTAGAAGCTGGTGGCCGCGATCCGCCCGTACCAGGTGCGCCCGTGCTGCCGGGCGCCCTGGGACTGCGCCGCGTCCTCCACCACCGGCCGGCCGTCGGCCACCGCCAGCAGCGGCCCCATCGGGGCGAGTTGGCCGAAGAGGTGGACGGGCAGCAGCGCGGCCGCGCCGGGCACCGCGTCGGCGGCCCGCTCCGGGTCCATCAGCAGGTACCGCGGGTCGGCGTCGACCAGCACCGGGCGCAGCCCGGCCCGCAGCACCGCCTCGGCGGTGGCGACGAAGGTGTTGGCGGGCAGCACCACCCTGCCGCCGGGCGGCAGGTCCAGCGCGCGCAGGGCCAGTTCGAGCGCGTCGGTGCCGTTGGCGGCGCCCACGCAGTGCCGGACGCCCGCGAAGTCCGCGTACTCCCGCTCGAAGGCGGCCACTTCGGGGCCCTTGACGAAGGCGCCGGAGGCGAGCACCCGGTCGAAGCCGGCCCGCACCTCGTCGGCCACCTCGGCGTGCGCCGCCGCCAGGTCGACCAGCGGGACGCCCTCGCGTGCCCCGCCGCCCCCGCCGCCGCCCCCGGCCGCGCCGCCCGCCCGCTCCGCGCCGCTCACCGGGCGGCCTCCGCCCCGGCCCGGGCCTCCGCGCCCACCGGCACGGTGGCACCGCCGAGTTCGAGGCTGAGCGAGGCCGCCTCCAGCAGCTGTAGCACCCGCACCCCGGCCCGGCCGTCGGTGAGCGGGGCCCGGCCCTCGGTGATGGCGGCGGCGAACTCGGCCATCACGTTGCGCAGCGCCTCCTGCTCGACGAGCGCCGGCGCGACCATCTCGCCGACCCGGTAGGAGATCAGCGCCCGGTGCCGGATCGCGTCGGTGAGCTGGTCGGGCGGGGTGAGGTCCACCCCGCGGTCGTGCACCGCCAGCCGGGCCTGCGGGTTGAGGTCGTCCCAGACCAGGGTGCGCCGCGAGCCGCCGATCAGGGTGGTGCGGACCTTGGTCGGGGAGAGCCAGTTGACGTGGCAGTGCGCCAGCGCGCCGTTGCTGAGCCGGACCGTCAGGTAGGCGACGCAGGCGCGGCCGGCCCCGATCGGGTCGGCGCCCTGCGCGGACACCCCGACCGGCTCGACCCCGGGCGGCAGCACGAAGTCCAGGATCGACAGGTCGTGCGGGGCGAGGTCCCACAGCACGTCCACGTCGGGCTGCACCAGGCCGAGGTTGATCCGCACCGAGTCGAAGAACTGGACGTCCCCGATCTCCCCGCCGTGCACCAGTTCGCGGATCCGCCGCACCGCCGGGGTGTAGCAGAAGGTGTGGTCGCACATCAGCACCAGCCCGCGCCGCTCGGCCAGCTCGACGAGTTCCTCGGCCTCGGCGGCGGAGGTGGTGATCGGCTTCTCCACCAGTACGTGCTTGCCGGCCTCCAGGGCCGCCCGCACCAGCGCGTAGTGGGCGCCCGCCGGGGTGGCCACCGCGACCGCGCCGACCCGCTCGTCGGCCAGCACCCGCGGGTAGCTGCCGGTGACCCCGACGGTGCTGTACTCCCCCAGCACCGCGTGGGCCTTGGCCTCGTCCAGGTCGCACAGCCAGTGCAGCCGCAGCGCCGGGGTGTGCTGCGCGTTGCGGACCAGCTTCGGGCCCCAGTAGCCGGCCCCGACCACGGCCAGCCCGACCGGGTGCTCGGGAACGGGCCGGGGCGGCTCGTCCGGTGCGGGCACGTGGCCGCCGGGTGCCTGGTTGGCGGCCTGCCAGTGCTCGTCCTGAGGTTCCGACGTCATCGCACGAGCCCCTTCGCTCAGCGCCGGGGCGGGCGGCGGGCCCGCCCCGGCGGCCTCAACGTCCGACGCGGGCACCGGAGTCGGGCCGGCCGCCGGCTGTCCGCCCGGTCGGCCCCGTCCCGTTTCGCTCCGCTGCCGGAACGCTACCGGCCGTGCACCGGGCCCGGAGGCCGTTTCGGTAAATCGGTGGACAAGTCGTGACGGCCGGGTGCGCGTTCGGCCAGGCTCGGGTGACCGCCCGTCCGGCGGGTGCGGCGCCGGCCGCCGCCGCACCCCGGTTGTGCGGTTGTCAGTACCGTTTGACAGGCTTGCCCCGGACCGGCCCGGTCACTCCCGGCCGACGCCGGGCCACGAGGAGGAGGACGACGGATGACCACCGGTGAGCCGGCGGGCCCGCCCGTGCTGCGCCACCACCGCGACAGCCTGCTGCCCGCCGTCGCCGCCGCGCTGTCACTCAAGGGCGGCGAGGTGCACACCCTGGCGGGCGACAAGGACGCGCGCCGCCCGGTGCTGCACCACCTGGTCGCCGACTTCCTGGACACCCTGCCGACGGAGGCCCGCGAGCGGTTCACGGGCCGCTGCCCGGAGGCCGTCCTGCTCTCCCAGTACCTGGGCACGGTCGACGGCAGGCGCTCCAAGCGCGCCGCCCGCAAGCCGATGACGCTGCACGAGGCACGCAAGGCGCTCAAGGGGTCCCGGATGACGACCGTGCGCATCCGCGAGGAGGGCGATCCGGCGCACGGCAGCCACGCCCCGCCGTGCCGTTCCTGCGCCCCGATGCTGGAGCACTTCACCGTGCGCAGCGTCGCCGTCGCACCGCCGGCGCACTAGGCCGACCCCGCACGGACCGGCCGAGCGCCGGCACGTCCCCCCGTCCCCCAGCCCTGGAGTCCGCCCTGAACCCGCCGATCCCGTCCCCGCCGGCCACCCTCTCCCCCGCCGGCAACCGGACCCGCCCGCGTTTCCCCGCCGACGTCGCCGCCGAGCTGAAGGCGGCCGGCTGGCACCCCGGCCGCTGGCAGATCCGGCAGGCCGAGGAGTGGGCCGACGCCCTGGTCGGGTACGGCGCGCCCACCGGTGTGCGGCACGCGGTGTTCCCGGCGGCGGTGGAGGCCTGGGCCGAGTTCGGCGGCCTCGCCTTCGACCTGGCCGGCCCGGGCCGGCAGCTGGCCCGCACCCCGTTCCTGATCGACCCGCTGTGCGGGCTGCACCAGCCGCGCACCCTGCTGGACCTCGGCCGGGCGCTGGGCACGCAGCTGGCCCCGCTCGGCGAGGAGGCGTACGGGCAGGCGCTGCTGGCCGTCGACGAGGAGGGCCGGGTCTACAGCCTGGACCACGCCGGCGAGTGGTTCCTCGGCCAGGGCATCGACCAGGCGATCTCCGCCCTGGTCCTGGGCACCGCCCCGGAGCGGCTGCGGGCCCCGGACGAGTACTGAGGGCCGCTCAGCGCAGCCGTTCGGCCCGCACCGCCAGCCGGGACGGCAGCACCGCCTCGATCCGGAACCCGCCGTCCGCCTCCGGTCCGGAGGAGAAGGTGCCGCCCAGCGCGATCACCCGCTCCCGCATCCCGACCAGTCCGTTGCCCCCGCTGGGCAGCGCGGCCGCACCCTTCTCCCCGCCCGGGCAGGCGTTCACCACCGCCACCCGCACCCCGTTCGGCGCGTACGAGAGCAGGACGGACACCTGGGCGCCGCCCGCGTGCTTGTGCGCGTTGGTCAGGCCCTCCTGGACGACCCGGTAGGCGGTCTGCTCGGCCTCGCCGGTGAACTCCTGCCGGCTGCCGCTGACCGTCAGGGTCACCGCCATCCCGGCCGCCCGGGACTGGTCCACCAGCCGGGGCAGCCCGGTCAGCGAGTCCGGCTCCGGCTGCCGCTCGTTCTCCATCCGCAGCACCCCGAGGATCTCGCGCAGTTCGTTCAGCGCCTGCCGGCCCACCTCGCCCATCAGCTTGGCGCTCTGCGCCGCCTTCTCCGGGTCCTTGCCGACGATCCGCTCCAGCGCTCCGGCGTGCACCACCATCAGCGACACCCGGTGCGCCACCACGTCGTGCATCTCCCGGGCGATCCGGGTGCGCTCCTCCAGCCGGGCCCGGCGGGCGCGCTCCTGCGCCTGTTCGGCCAGCAGGTCCAGTTCGGTCTCCAGGCCGTGCGCGCGGTCCTTGAGCGAGTCGATCAGCCGCCGCCGCGCGCCGACGTACAGTCCGGTCACCACCGGGGCGACCGTCAGCCCGACCGACACCATCATCGACAGCAGGATCTGGCCCCACAGCGGCGGCGGGTCCACCGGGACGTCCCCGGGCGTCATCAGCGACACCGCCATCACGGCGGCCGCCTCGGCGAAGGCCAGCCCGGACAGCGCCACCACCCGGCGGCGGCGGGAGGGCCACTCCCAGGTCGACGCGAGCGTGTACAGCGCCACCACCAGCAGCAGCACGCCCAGCATCCCGGGCATCACCAGCAGCGTCACCAGCACCGGTACGGCCGGCCAGCGCCGACGCACCACCAGGGAGCCGCCGGCCAGCGTGCCGAGCACGGCTATCCCGACCGCTCCCGCGGTACTGACGTGGATCCGGGCGGAGAGGAAGGCGATCGTGCTGACCGCGCACTCCACCGCGGCGAGCAGCGCCAGCCCGATGTCCAGGAGGGCGCCGCGCGGCCGCTCCCACCACCAGAACGACCGGACCGGCACGCGCTCCCCAGGCGACTTGCTCATGCCCCACAGCGTAAGCGGCAACCCCCTCCCCTCCCCACCGGGATTGCCCGGCACACGTCCCGGAGCCCTCAAGTGGTCCAGACCACAGGTGCTTTTCGGCGGGCCTGTCCGCCATCCGGCCACCTCGCGGACAGCACCGTCCCCGACACCTATGCTGGTCGCGTCGGACAGCGCGGTCCGCACGCGTCACACCCGCCACACGCGTGTGGCCTGTGACGATGAGCCGTTGCCGAACCCCACCACCACAGGGAGCCAGCCGTGACCGCTCCGGTCCCCGCCCCGGCGGACAACCCCACGCCCGCCCCCGCGGACAACGCCGCCCTGCGTGCGGACATCCGCCGCCTCGGCGACCTGCTCGGCGAGACGCTGGTCCGCCAGGAGGGCCCCCAGCTGCTGGGCCTGGTCGAACAGGTCCGACTGCTGAGCCGCACCGACGGCGAGGCCACCGCCGAACTCCTCTCCGACATCGACCTGGACACCGCGGCCAAGCTGGTCCGGGCGTTCTCCACCTACTTCCACCTCGCCAACGTCACCGAGCAGGTGCACCGCGGCCGCGAGTTCGCCACCCGCCGCGCCCGGCAGGGCTCGCTGCTCGCGCAGACCGCCGACCTGCTCGCCGAGGCCGACGCCAAGCACCTCCAGGACACCCTGGCCCACCTCGCGGTCCGCCCGGTCTTCACCGCGCACCCCACCGAGGCCGCCCGCCGCAGCGTCCTCAACAAGCTGCGCCGGATCGGCGAACTCCTCGACCGCATCCACCGCGACGAGGTCACCTCCGGCCTGGCCGCCGCCGACCAGGCCCGCACCAGCAGCGCCAAGCGCTCCGCCGACCGCCGCCTGGCCGAGGTCATCGACCTGCTCTGGCAGACCGACGAACTGCGCATCGCCCGCCCGGAGCCCACCGACGAGGCCCGCAACGCCGTCTACTACCTGGACGAGCTCTACCGCGAGGCCGTCCCCGAGGTCCTGGAGGAGCTGCACGAGGAGCTCGCCCGGGTCGGTCTGGTCCTGCCCGACGGCGTACGCCCGCTCACCTTCGGCACCTGGATCGGCGGCGACCGCGACGGCAACCCCAACGTCACCCCGCAGGTCACCTGGGACGTCCTCAACCTCCAGCACGAGTACGGCATCAAGGACGCGCTCGCCGCGATCGACGACCTGCGCAACACGCTCTCCACCTCCGAGCGGCTGGCCGGCGCCTCGGTCGAACTGCTCGCCTCGCTCAACACCGACCTGCACCTGCTCCCCGAACTCAGCCCGCGCTACAAGCGGATGAACGCCGAGGAGCCCTACCGCCTCAAGGCCACCTGCATCCGGCTCAAGCTGGAGAACACCCGCGAGCGGCTGGCCGGCGGCACCCCGCACGTCGACGGCCGCGACTACCTCGGCACCCGCGAACTGATCGCCGACCTGCGGCTGATCCAGGACTCGCTGCGCTCCCACCGCGGCGAGCTCATCGCCGACGGCCGCCTCGCCCGGGCCATCCGCACCGTCGAGGCCTTCGGCCTCCAGCTCGCCACCATGGACGTGCGCGAGCACGCCGAGGCCCACCACCACGCCCTCGGCCAGCTCTTCGACCGGCTCGGCGAGGAGGCCTGGCGCTACGCCGACATGCCCCGCGAGTACCGGCAGAAGCTGCTCGCCAAGGAGCTCCGCTCGCGCCGCCCGCTCGCCCCCACCCCGGCCCCGCTGGACGAGGCCGGCACCAAGACCCTCGGCGTGTTCAACACCATCCGCCAGGGCTTCGAGCGCTTCGGCGACGAGATCGTCGAGAGCTACATCATCTCCATGTGCCAGGGCGCCGACGACGTCTTCGCCGCCACCGTGCTGGCCCGCGAGGCCGGCCTGATCGACCTCCACGCCGGCATCGCCAAGATCGGCATCGTGCCGCTGCTGGAGACCACCGACGAACTCCAGCAGGCCGACCGCATCCTCGACGAGATGCTCTCCGACCCGTCGTACCGCCTGCTCGTCTCGCTGCGCGGCGACGTCCAGGAGGTCATGCTCGGCTACTCGGACTCCTCCAAGTTCGGCGGCATCACCACCTCCCAGTGGGAGATCCACCGCGCCCAGCGCCGACTGCGCGACGTCGCCCACCGCTACGGCATCCGGCTGCGCCTGTTCCACGGCCGCGGCGGCACCGTCGGCCGCGGCGGCGGCCCCTCGCACGAGGCCATCCTGGCCCAGCCCTGGGGCACCCTGGAGGGCGAGATCAAGGTCACCGAGCAGGGCGAGGTCATCTCCGACAAGTACCTGCTCCCCTCGCTGGCCCGGGAGAACCTGGAGCTGACCCTCTCCGCCACGCTCTCCGCCTCCGCGCTGCACACCGCCCCGCGCCAGGCCCCCGAGTCGCTGGCCCGCTGGGACGCCGCGATGGACCGGGTCTCCGAGGCCGCCCACACCGCCTACCGCGGGCTGGTCGAGCAGGAGGACCTGCCGAAGTACTTCTTCGCCTCCACCCCGGTCGACCAGCTCGCCTCGCTCCACCTGGGCTCCCGCCCCTCCCGCCGCCCCGACTCCGGCGCCGGCCTGGACGGCCTGCGGGCCATCCCGTGGGTGTTCGGCTGGACCCAGTCCCGGCAGATCGTCCCCGGCTGGTTCGGCGTCGGCTCCGGCCTCGCCGCCGCCCGCGCGGCCGGCCTCGGCGACGTGCTGGACGAGATGTACGGCGAGTGGCACTTCTTCCGCAACTTCCTGTCCAACGTCGCCATGACGCTGGCCAAGACCGACCTGCGGATCGCCCGCCACTACGTCGAGCAGCTGGTGCCCGGCGAGCTGCACCACGTCTTCGACGAGATCAAGGCCGAGCACGCGCTCACCCTGCGCGAGGTGCTCCGGCTCACCGGCGAGAGCGAACTGCTGGAGCACAACCCGGTGTTGAAGCAGACCTTCGCCGTCCGCGACGCCTACCTCGACCCGATCTCCTACCTCCAGGTCGCGCTGCTGCGCCGCCAGCGCGAGGAGCTCTCGGCCGGGCGCCAGGACGACCCGCTGCGCGCCCGGGCGCTGCTGCTGACCGTCAACGGCATCGCCGCCGGTCTGCGCAACACCGGCTGACGGCCGCTCCGAGAACGGCCGAGGGGCCGGTGTCCCGTCCGGGACACCGGCCCCTCGCCATGAGGCTCCGTGCGGTTCGGCGGGGCTCCGTGGGGCCCGTGCGGCCCTCGGGGCCCGGCAGGTCCCGCGGGGCTCCGCGGGACGGCTACTCCGCGCCCTCGCCGGCGCGCCGGCGCCTGAGCCACAGCGCCGCACCACCGGCCGCCACCACCAGGCCGCCGCCGACCGCCAGCAGGCCCGCGTCGGGGCCCATCGAGTCGCCGAGCACCGGGGCGAACTGCGCCGCCGCGGGCTCCGGGGAGTCCGCCGGGCCCGGCTCGGCCACCGGGTCCGCGTGCGCCACCGCACCGCCCGACAGCAGGATCCCGGCCGCCCCCAGCGCACCGGCCGTGCCGACCCGCCGTCCGAGCCGCTTCAGCTCGGCCACCCGGCGCCGTCGCACTCCGCGGACCGGACCCAATCCCCGCATCGAGAACTCCCCAGGACTCGTTCGCGTACCGGGCCGACGCTATCCGATCCCGCACAGGGTTCTCACACCGATTCAGGTTTGGGCGACCAAGCGTTGTACGACCGTTGCGTACTCCGCACACGGTGCTGACGTCCGGTCAGGACGGGTCAGGAGTTGTACGTTCCCTGGGCCCGCTCCAGCCCCTCGGACAGCAGCGCCTCCACCGCGTCCGCCGAGCGGTCCACGAACCACTCCAGCTCCTTGCGCTCGGTCGAGGAGAAGTCCTTCAGCACGAAGTCCGCGACCTCCATCCGGCCCGGCGGGCGGCCGATCCCGCAGCGCACCCGGTGGTAGTCCGGGCCCAGCGACTTGGTGATCGACTTCAGGCCGTTGTGGCCGTTGTCCCCGCCGCCCAGCTTCAGCCGCAGCGCCGCGTAGTCGATGTCCAGCTCGTCGTGGACCGCGATCAGCGCCGAGGCCGGAGCCTTGTAGAAGTCGCGCAGTGCCGTCACCGGCCCGCCGGAGAGGTTCATGAAGGACATCGGCTTGGCCAGCACCACCCGCTTGCCCGCCAGCCGCCCCTCGGCCACCTGCGCCCGGCTCTTGTGCGCCTTGAACCTGGCACCCATCCGCTGTGCCAGCAGGTCCACCACCATGAAGCCGATGTTGTGCCGGTTCCGGGCGTACTGCTCCCCGGGGTTGCCCAGCCCCACCACCAGCCAGGGGCCGTCGTAGTCCTCGCTCATGCGTCAACCTCCACGGCTCGCTCGCTGCGCTCGCTCACGCTTCTCTCCTCGTCTTCACCCTCGACGTCATCATCCCGGACGCACCGCTGCCCCGGTCGCTCCAGCTGGAGCGACCGGGGCAGCGGTCTCAGCGGTCGAACGCTACGAGGCTCAGGCCTCGGCGCCCTCGGCCTCGGCGGCCTCGTCCTCGGCCGGGGCGGCCTGGGCGGCGATGACCTGCAGCACGACGGCGTCGGCCTCGACGGCCAGGGAGACGCCGGCCGGCAGGACGATGTCCTTGGCGTGGACGGCGGCACCGGCCTCCAGGCCCTCGACCGAGACGGTCACGGACTCGGGCAGGTGGGTGGCCTCGGCCTCGATCGGCAGGGCCTGCAGGACGTGCTCCAGCAGGTTGCCGCCCGGGGCCAGCTCGCCCTCGGTGTGGACCGGGATCTCGACGGTGACCTTCTCGCCGCGCTTGACCAGCAGCAGGTCGACGTGCTCGATGGTGCGCTTGATGGCCTCGCGCTGGACGGCCTTCGGCAGGACGTACTCGTCCTTGCCCTCGATCGGAACGACCAGCAGGGCGTTCGGGGTCTTCAGGGCCATCATCAGGTCGTGGCCGGGCAGGTTCAGGTGAACCGGGGCGTGGCCGTGGCCGTAGACGACACCGGGGACGAAGCCGGCGCGGCGGGCGCGACGGGCGGCACCCTTGCCGAACTCGGAACGGGTCTCAGCGGCAATACGGATCTCGGACACGACTGCACTCCTCGTGGAAATGGCGCGGGGGTGCAGGCAACGCGAAAAACCGCCGGGACCACACCCTCAGTACGTTCGGGGGTCACTCGGCGGCAACGGCCTGCCGGCGGACGGGAATCCGGCACCGGCAGCGCGTCGATCACGGAGCGGGCGCCCGTCGAGCAGGCGCACGGCATCCCTCGCCGAGCAGTTTCACGAGTCTAACCGCACCGACGGCCTCCCGCGAAATCGGCGGCGGCCCCGGTCCGTCCGGACCGGGGCCGCCTGCGCGAGCCTTCGTCAGTGCACGCCCTCGAAGAGGCTGGTCACCGAGCCCTCCTCGAACACCTCGCGGATCGCGGCGGCGATCGACGGGGCGATGGACAGCGTGGTGATCTTGTCCAGCTGCAGCGAGGCGGGGGTGGGCAGCGTGTTGGTGAACACGAACTCGCTCACCCGCGAGTTCTTCAGCCGGTCCGCGGCCGGGCCGGAGAGCACACCGTGGGTGGCCGCCACCACGACGTCCGCGGCACCGTTGTCGAACAGCGCGTCGGCCGCGGCGCAGATGGTGCCGGCGGTGTCGATCATGTCGTCGACCAGCACGCAGACCCGGCCCTTGACGTCACCGACGACGTCGGCCGACAGGATGGTGTTGGCCTGGGTGATGTCGCGGCGCTTGTGGATGATCGCCAGCGGGGCGTCCAGCCGGTCGCACCACTGGTCGGCGACCTTCACGCGGCCGGCGTCCGGAGAGACGACCGTCAGCTTGGAGCGGTCCACCTTCTCGCCGATGTAGTCGGCCAGCAGCGGCAGCGCGAACAGGTGGTCCACCGGGCCGTCGAAGAAGCCCTGGATCTGCGCGGTGTGCAGGTCCACGGCCATCAGGCGGTCGGCGCCGGCCTGGCGCAGCAGGTCGGCGACCAGGCGGGCCGAGATGGGCTCGCGGCCGAGGTGCTTCTTGTCCTGGCGGGCGTAGCCGTAGAACGGCAGGATCGCGGTGATGCTCTTGGCGGAGGCCCGCTTCAGAGCATCGATCATGATCAGCTGCTCCATGATCCACTGGTTGATGGGAGCCGTGTGGCTCTGCATCACGAAGCAGTCCGCGCCGCGCGCGGAGTCCAGGAAGCGTACGTAGATCTCGCCGTTGGCGAAGTCCAGGGCCTTGGTGGGGACCAGCTCGGTCCCGAGCGCCGCGGCCACCTCACTCGCCAGCTCCGGGTGGGCACGGCCGGAGAAGAGCTTCAGCTTCTTCTCACCCGACGTCGTGATCCCGCTCACTGCACCGTCTCCTCGCGTTGCGGACGCTGAACCCTCGACCCGGCGGCGGGCAGGCAGGGCCCGCTCGCGGCACGGGTAGGGGAAATGTCGGTACGCCTGGACACGGGCGGTAAGCCCAGTGGCGCACGTATGTCCCCAAGGTTACGCGCCCGCGCAGAAACCGTCCGCCCCGGGACCGCCCAGCGGCCCCCCGGCCCGCCCGCTCAGGACTGCTCGGCGCCGTCCGCCGCGGCCTTCGCCGCCTGCGCGGACACCGTTCCGGGGCGCTTGCGCTCGACCCAGCCCTCGATGTTGCGCTGCGTGGCCCGGTTCACACCGAGTGCCCCGGCCGGGACGTCGTTGGTGATCACCGAGCCGGCGCCGGTGTAGGCGCCGTCACCGATGGTGACCGGAGCGATGAACATGTTGTCCGAACCGGTCCGGCAGTGCGCGCCGATGACCGTGCGGTGCTTGTTCACGCCGTCGTAGTTCACGGTGACCGAGGCCGCGCCGACGTTGGTGCCCTCGCCGATCGTGGCGTCGCCGATGTAGGACAGGTGCGGCACCTTGGCGCCCTCGCCCAGCTCGGAGTTCTTCACCTCGACGTAGGTGCCGACCTTCGCCTTGCGGGCCAGCTTGGCGCCCGGCCTCAGGTAGGCGTACGGGCCGGCGGTGGCCAGCTCGCCCACCTCGGCGCGGTCGGCCGTGGTGTTGCTGACCCGGGCGCCGGCGCCGACCAGGGTGTCCCGGAGGGTCGAGTTCGGGCCCACCTCGCAGCCCTCGCCCAGGTGCGTGGCGCCCTGGAGCTGGGTGTTCGGCAGCACCACGGCGTCCGGCTCGTACGTGACCTGCACGTCGAACCAGGTGGTCGCCGGGTCCACCACGGTGACGCCCTCGCGCATCGCCCGCTCCAGCAGGCGGTCGTTCAGCAGCCGGCGGGCCTGCGCCAGCTGGACCCGGTCGTTGATGCCCAGGATGTCCCGGTGGTCCTCGGCCACCACGGCGCCGACCCGGTGGCCCGCCTTGCGCAGGATCTCCAGGGTGTCGGTCAGGTACTCCTCGCCCTGCGAGTTGTCCGTGGTGAGCTCGCCCAGCGCCGCGGTGAGCAGCTCGGCGTCGAAGGCGAAGACGCCGGAGTTGATCTCGGTGATCGCGCGCTGGGTGGCGCTGGCGTCCCGCTCCTCGACGATCGCGGCGACGGTGCCGTCCTCGTCCCGCAGGATGCGGCCGTAGCCGAAGGGCTCCGGGACGACGGCCGTCAGCACGGTGACGCCGTTCCGCTGGGCGGTGTGCGCGTCGGCCAGCCGGCGCAGGGTCTCGCCGGTCAGCAGCGGCGAGTCGCCGGCGGTGACGATGACCGTGCCGTCCAGCGCGACGCCGTCGGCGGTCAGCGACTCCAGCGCCGTGCGCACCGCGTGCCCGGTGCCGTTCTGCTCCTCCTGCACCGCGGTGCGGGTGGCCGGGTAGTGCTCCGCCAGGTGCTCCACGACCTGCTCGCGCTGGTGGCCGACCACCACGACCAGCTGGCCCGGGGTCAGTTCCCGGGCCGCCGAGACCGCGTGGCCCACCAGCGAGCGCCCGCAGACCTCGTGCAGCACCTTGGGCAGCTTGTTCGACTTCATCCGGGTCCCGCCACCGGCGGCGAGCACGACAACGGCGGCAAGCGAATTGGCACCCATGCGGGGAGGCTCCTCGGTAGGTTCACAGAGAGGGCAGAGCAGGCCCGGCCCGGACCCAGGCCGGTCGCCATTCGCACAGTCCGCCGAGCAGCACCGACAATACCGGCGCGATCGAAAACGCCCGAACCCGAGGCGTGCAGAGGCTCCGCCGCTAGGATTCGAACCCAGACAAAGGCCTCCAAAGGGCCCTGTGCTGCCATTACACCACGGCGGACAGTCGTGTCAGACCCTACCCGAGAGGGCCCTGCCGTGGGTATCGACTTGACCGATCCGCGGCCCCATTTCCAGCGCCCGCGAGCCAACCCGCCGGGCCGGCGGTTCATCCATCCAGTCGGGTGAATTCACTCAAGCGCCGCGCGGCGGAGTGTTCCCCTGGACACGGAGCGCAACCTACGATGCCGTAGGTTACGCAAACGTAGCTCCGCTTCTCTCCCGTTTCTCTCCCGTTCCGGGACGCCGCAAAGGGACGCCCATGACCATCCAGGCAGGCGAGGCGCGCGCGGGGAACGCCGCGTCCGGCACTCCGTCACCCGACTCCGATCCCACCGGTCCCGCCGATCCGGCCGGGGCCACCGCCGCCGGCACCACGGCCGACACCACGGCCGCCCGGGCGTCCGCCACCCGCGGCGGGGAGAAGCAGGGCCTGGCCGAGCGGATCGCGCTCTCCCTGTTCATCCTCGTGCCGTTCGCCGCCCTGGTGGCCGCCGTTCCCGTCGCCTGGGGCTGGGGGGTGGGCTGGACGGACCTCGCGATCGCCGTCGCCATGTACTTCCTCACCTGCCACGGCGTCACCGTCGGCTACCACCGCTACTTCACCCACGGCGCCTTCAAGGCCAACCGCCCGGTGCGGCTGGCGCTGGCGATCGCCGGGAGTCTCGCCGTCGAGGGCCCGCTGGTGCGCTGGGTGGCCGACCACCGCAAGCACCACCGGTTCAGCGACAAGGACGGCGACCCGCACTCGCCCTGGCGCTACGGGGAGAGCCTCCCCGCCCTGATGAAGGGCCTGTGGTGGGCCCACATGGGCTGGATGTTCGACGAGGAGCAGACCTCGCAGGTCAAGTACGCCCCCGACCTGGTGCGCGATCCGGCCATGCGGCGGATCTCCCGGCTGTTCTGGCTCTGGACCACCATCTCGCTGCTGCTGCCCGCGCTGGTCGGCGGCCTGCTGAGCCTGTCCTGGGAGGGCGCGCTCTCCGCCTTCTTCTGGGGTTCGCTGGTCCGGGTGGCACTGCTGCACCACGTCACCTGGTCGATCAACTCGATCTGCCACGCCGTCGGCCGGCGCCCGTTCCGCTCCCGGGACCGCTCCGGCAACGTCTGGTGGCTCGCCGTGCTCTCCTGCGGGGAGTCCTGGCACAACCTGCACCACGCCGACCCGACCGCGGCCCGGCACGGGGTGCTGCGCGGACAGATCGACTCCTCGGCCCGGCTGATCCGCTGGTTCGAACTGGCCGGCTGGGTGCGGGACGTCCGCTGGCCGGACGCACAGCGGATCGCCGCCCGCCGCGCCGCATGAGGCGGCGCTTCCAGCATGATGTAGGGGTGAACGGGAGCAGCGCAGACAGCACAGGCGGTCACCACAGCACGCGGACGGACGCGGCGCCCGCCACGGCGCCGGCCCGTCCGCGGCCCGCTGCACCGGCGGCCGGCACCGAGGAGGGGGGCCCGGACCGGGCCGCCGGCGGCGGCTCGGCCGCGGCCCCGCGCCGCCGCGGCGGCCGGGTCCGGATGACCGGCAAGCAGCGGCGCGAACAGCTGCTGGAGATCGGCCGCACGGTCTTCGCCGAGCGCGGCTACGACGGCACCTCGGTGGAGGAGATCGCCGAGCGCGCCGGGGTGTCGAAGCCCGTGGTGTACGAGCACTTCGGCGGCAAGGAGGGGCTGTACGCGGTGGTCGTCGACCGCGAGATGCAGCTGCTGCTGGACATGGTGACCGGGGCGCTGACCGGCGGGCACTCCCGCGAGCTGCTGGAACAGGCCGCCTTCGCGCTGATGGACTACATCGACACCTCGACGGACGGCTTCCGGATCCTGGTCCGGGACTCCCCGGTGGCCCAGTCGACCGGCACCTTCGCCTCGCTGATCAGCGACATCGCCACCCAGGTCGAGGACATCCTGGGTCTGGAGTTCAAGTCCCGCGGCTTCGACGCCCGGCTCGCGCCGATGTACTCCCAGATGCTGGTCGGGATGGTCGCGCTGACCGGGCAGTGGTGGCTGGAGGTCCGCAAGCCGGACAAGGCGACGGTGGCGGCGCACCTGGTGAACCTCGCCTGGCACGGGCTGGAGGGCCTGGAGCGGCACCCGAAGCTGGTCGGCGAACGCAGGGGCTGACCGGCCCCGCCCGGGGCCGCTCGGGGCCTCTCGGGCCCCTGGGGGGCGGCCCGGCCCCTGGGGTTCGGCCCGGCACCTCGGGTCAGCCCGGCCCCTGGGGTCAGCCCGACCGCTTGGGTCAGCCCGACCGTTTGGTCCCCACCGCGAAGATCCGCCGGAACGGGAACACCGTCCCGCCCGGCCCGGCCGGGTAGGCCTCGCGCAGCAGCCGCCCGTACTCGGCGAGGAAGGCCGCCCGGTCGGCCGGGTCGGCGAGCCGGGTGAGGACCGGGCGCAGCGCGGTGCCCTTGACCCACTCCAGGACCGGGTCCGACCCCGGCAGCGGGGTCAGGTAGGTGGTCTCCCAGACGTCCGGGAGGCACCCGGCGGCGGCCAGGGCGTCGAGGTAGCGCTCGGGCGGGTGGACGCCGGCCCGGACGGCCTTCTCGCCGAGCGCGTCCCGCCAGCGGGCACTGCGGCGCAGGTCGGCGAGCAGGGTGTGGCTGGGGGCGTCGAAGTTGCCCGGCACCTGGAAGGCCAGCACCCCGCCGGGTTCGAGGGCGTCAGCCCAGCGCGGCAGCAGCGCCAGGTGCCCGTCCACCCACTGGAGGGTGGCGTTGGAGACGATCAGGTCGGGCCGGGCCGGAGCCGGGTCGTAGTCGCGGGCGTCGGCGAGCAGGTAGGAGGCACCGGGCTCGCCCTCGGCGCGGGCGGTGGCCAGCATCGGGGCGGAGTTGTCGACGCCGGTCAGCCGGGCGTGCGGCCAGCGCTCGCGCAGCACGGCGGTGGAGTTGCCGGGGCCGCAGCCGATGTCCAGGACCGTCTCGGCACCGGGGTGCGGGAGGGCGGGGACGCGGGCGAGCAGGTCACGCAGCGGGCGGGTGCGTTCGTCGGCGAAGCGCAGGTACTGCGCCGGGTCCCAGACGGGGGTGGTCATGGTTCACCTCGCAAGTATCTCGATATCAAGATATCCCCGGTAGCGTTCCTGGCACATTTCTCGATGTCAAGAGACTTCACATCGACACATCCACCGATACACTGATCGTCATGGAGGACGAGGTCGACAGGCTGGTCGCAGCGTGGCGCCGGGAGCGCCCCGACCTCGACGTGGAGCCGCTGGAGGTGCTCAGCCGGGTCAGCCGGCTCGCTCGGCACCTCGACCGCGCCCGCCGCGCCGCCTTCGCCGAGCACGGCCTGGAGCCCTGGGAGTTCGACGTCCTGACCGCCCTGCGGCGGGCCGGCTCCCCGTACCAGCTCTCCCCCGGCCAGCTGCTCACCCAGACCCTGGTCACCTCCGGCACCATGACCAACCGGATCGACCGGCTCACCGGCAAGGGCCTGGTCAAGCGCCTGCCCGACCCGGACGACCGGCGCGGCGTGCTGGTCCGGCTCACCGACGACGGGCGCGACCGCGCCGACCAGGCGCTCGCCGGACTGCTCGCCCACGAGCGCGAACTGCTCGCCCAGCTCACCTCCGGCCAGCAGACCGAACTCGCCGCGCTGCTGCGGCAGCTGGTCGCCCCGTTCGACAACATCCCGGGCTGACGGCGCTCCCGCTCGGGCCCCGGGGCTTGCCTCGGCTCGGCTCGGCCCGCCCTGGCCTGGCTCGGCTCGGGCCAGGGCTCGGCTCGGAACACGGGGTTCGGGACTCGGGACCCGGGGCTCGGGGCTCAGGGCCGTTCGACGGTGCTGACCGCCGGGGGCGACGGTGGCGCGACCGGCTCGGCCGGACTGACCCCGGCCCGGCGGGCGACCGCGACGGCCGCCAGCGTGGAGTGCACCCCGAGCTTGCCCAGCACGTTCTGCATGTGCGTCCGGACGGTGTGCGGCGACAGGTAGAGCCGCTCCGCGACGGCCTGCCGCCCGAGGCCCGCCACCATGCAGCGCAGGATCTGCTTCTCCCGCGGGGTCAGGGTGTCGACCAGCCGCTCGCTCTCGGTCCGGTCCCGCCGGGCGGTGGTGAGCTCGCGGATCACCCCGGTCAGCAGTGCGGGCGGCAGGTGCGTCTCGTCCCGCAGCACACCCCGGACCACCGCGAGCAGCCGGGCCAGCGAACTCTCCTTCGCCACCCAGCCGGTGGCACCCGCGTGCAGCGCCCGGGCGGCGCGGTGCGGATCGTCGGCGGTGGCCAGGACGACGGCGCGCAACCCGGGGTGGGCGCGCCGGAGCCTGGCCAGCAGGGTGATTCCGTCGGGCGGAGGGGCGGAGGGTCTGAACTGGTCGCCCCGCAGGGCGTCCGCCACGGGCCGGACGCCGCCCGGCAGCCCGCCCGACAGCGGGACCGGCACCCCCGCCGGTACGGCCGGCCGACGCGGCTGCGGCACGGGCGGGGCGACCCGGCCGCGCCGGACCTCGTCACCGTGCTCCGCTCCGGGCCGGCGCCGGACGGCCGCCGCGCCGGCCCCCTGGCCTCCCGCCGCACCGGGCGATCCGGCCGCGCCGATCCCCGCCCCCGCCGCGCCGGCCGCACCGGCCGTGCCGACCGCCTCGACGCCGAGATCGGCGTCGATCAGTGCCACGTCGAAGGCCCGGCCCTCGCCGGCCGCACGCTCCAAGGCCCGCTCGGCGGCGGCGGCACTGCCCGCCGCGCCCACCTCCACGTCCGGCTCGGCGGCCAGCGCCGCGGCCAGCGCCTCGGCGAAGATCCGGTGGTCGTCGACCACCAGGACGCGAATCCGCGCCATCGTCCCTCCCCCTGCTCACACCGCCCGAGCCCGGGGCGGGGACCGGCCCGGCATCCGCGTTCCGGACCCGCCGTTCCGCCCGCTCACCGGTGGCCGGTGAGGCCGAATGGGCGCCGGCCCCCACCGGTACCGCACTCAGCCTACGGGGCGGGAAACGGGCTCGTGGCGATTCGGTGAAGTTTCGTCAGAACCTGCGTGGTTGGCTGGACTTGGGCCGTCGATCCCTCGCCGAGGAGCGGTCCCCGCCCGGCCACCCCTCTCCAACCAGCCTTCTCTCGAAGGCCGTTGCTCAACAGCCATTGCTCAACAGCCGTCACTCAACGGGCGTCGCTCAACGGGCGTCGCCCGACAGCTGTTGCCCGACGGGCATCGTTCACCCGGCGTTCTTCGCCAGGGTGAACTCCCAGGCGTCGGCGACGATCTCGTCCAGGTTCGGACGGCGCGGGGTCCAGCCCAGCGTCTCGTGGGCCCGGGCGGCCGAGGCCACCAGCACCGCCGGGTCGCCGGCCCGACGGCCCGCGACCTGCACCGGGATCTCCCGGCCGGTGACACGCTTGACCGACTCGATCACCTCGCGCACCGAGAAGCCGCTGCCGTTGCCCAGGTTGCAGATCAGGTGCTCGCCCGGCCGGGCCGCGTCCAGCGCCAGCAGGTGCGCGTCGGCCAGGTCGGCGACGTGGATGTAGTCGCGGATGCAGGTGCCGTCCGGGGTCGGGTAGTCGTCGCCGTACACCGCGATGTGCGGGCGCTGCCCCAGCGCGGCCTGGAAGACCAGCGGGATCAGGTGCGACTCGGGGTCGTGCCGCTCGCCGTAGGCACCGTACGCGCCGGCCACGTTGAAGTAGCGCAACGAGACCGCGGCCAGGCCGTGCGCGACGGCCTCACTGGTGATCAGGTGGTCCACGGCGAGCTTGGTGGCGCCGTAGGTGTTGGTCGGCGCGGTGCGGGCGGTCTCGGCGATCGGCACGGCCTCCGGCTCGCCGTAGGTGGCGGCGGTCGAGGAGAACACCAGCTTGCGCACGCCCGCCGCGCGCATCGCGCTGATCAGCTCCAGCGAACCGGCCACGTTGTTGCGCCAGTACTTCTCCGGGTCCGCGACCGACTCGCCGACCTGCGAGGAGGCGGCGAAGTGCAGCACCCCGTCGAAGGAGCCGTCCAGCACCTTGTCGGCCTCCTGGATCCGGCCCTCGACGAACTCGGCACCGGCCGGGACGCCCTCGCGGAAACCGGTGGAGAGGTCGTCCAGGACGGTCACCCGGTGCCCCGCCTCCAGCAGGTGGGCGGCGACCACGCCGCCGACGTAGCCGGCGCCACCCGTGACCAGGTACTTACTCATGTTGCGACCTCCAGCGAACGACGGTCCGCCCGAACGGGCGGAAGCCATCGACGGAATGCGAACGACTGGGGTCATTCTCCCAATCCCGCAAGGGTGCTCCGCACCACCCGGACGGCCGCTCCCGACCTTCTCACCGAGTCCTCAGGCGCCGGCCATCCGCTCCAGCAGACCGGTGCGCGCCGCCACCGCGGCCGCCTCCAGCCGGGTCCGCGCACCGAGCTTCATCAGCACCCGCTGGACGTGCGTCCGGGCGGTGCTGGCGGCGATCCGCATCCCGGCGGCGATCGCCGCGGTGTCCTCGCCGTCCGCGATCCGGGCCAGCACCTGCACCTCACGGCGGGTCAGCAGCCGCAGCAGCCGGACGGCCTCGTCGTCCGGTTCGGCCACCGGGCGCAGCAGTTGGTCGAAGGCCCCGCGCAGGATGTCCACCGCGACCGCGGCCTCGCCCGCGCGCGCCCGTCCGATGGCCCGCTCGACCACCTCGATCCGCTCGTCACTGGGCACGTACCCGGCCGCTCCGGCCGCGAACGCCCCTGCCACACCGCGCAGTTCACCCACCGGGCCGAGCACGATCACGGCCACCTCGGGACGCTCGCGACGGATCCGGCGCAACCCGTCGAAGGCCCCCGACTCCCCCGGCGCGGCCACCCCCAGCAGACACACCTCGGGCCGCCGCCCGACCACCAGGTCCGCGGCGACACCGGCCGGGGAACCGACCGCGAGCACCCGGTGACCGCGCAGCTGAAGTGCGGTGGCCAGCGCCTCGGCCAGCAGCCGATGGTCGTCGACCACCACGAGTCGAACACCCATGACGCCCTCCCGGTCGGGGTTCGGCTCGCGCCCCGCACCCCTCGGGCGGGCGGCCGATGACGCACCATCACAGCGCATTCCGTACCCGACCCGCTAGGCCGTGGCGTGTCGGGGTGCGCCGGGGCTCCTCGGGGCGCGCCGGCGGCGCGGCCCTCGCCTGAAACGCGAAAGACCCCCGCCACGAGGCGAGGGTCTTTCAGTGGAGCCCCCATGCGGAATCGAACCGCAGACCTTCTCCTTACCATGGAGACGCTCTACCGACTGAGCTATAGGGGCTTGCTCGCTTGCCGGTGTTTCTCCCGGCCGCTCGAACAAGGAAGACATTACACGGCTCCGGGGCCGGAAGGGAAATCGGCCTCCGCTCCGGCCGCTCCACCTCTCCCGGACCTCTCCCGAGCTCCTCCCGGGCCTCGTCGCGGGAGGGCGCGACTCCCGCTGCGGGCCGGCCCGACCCTCGCCCCGCGTCGGCTCAGCCCTCGCCGTGCGCCGCGTCGAACTCCTCGCGGGCCGCCAGCATCCGCCCGGCGCGGCGCTCCGTCCACCGGCCGACCGGCGCCAGCAGCTCGGCCAGTTCGCGACCGAGCGGCAGCAGACTGTAGACCACCCGCGGCGGCGTCTCCGGGAAGACCGTACGGAGCACCAGCCCGCCGCGCTCCAGGTTGCGCAGGGACTGGGTGAGCATCTTGCGGCTGACTCCGCCGACCCCGCGCTGGAGTTCGGAGAAGCGCTGCGGTCCGCAGGCGTGGAGGCTCATCAGGATCAGCATCGACCACTTGTCGGCCAGCTCGGCGAACAGCTCGCGACTGGGGCAGAGCCGGCCGAACACGTCGTAGGCCTGCCCGCCCCGCGGCTCCTCCCGCACGTCTCGCACGTCCCGCTCCGCGGGCTGTCCGGTCCGGGTCCGGGCCGCTTCCTCCGTCGTCATGCCTCCAGGGTAGCCCTCAAGGTCTCCGATCGACCCTTGGTAACCAATAGAGACCTGGTCTATATTCGAGACCGCAAGGCCGGGGCCGCGGAACACCGCGGCACACCGGCCCCGCACCGCCCTGCCCTGCCCCGTTCCGCGCCCGTCCCCGCGCCCGTCCTCCCTGGAGTGCCCCCATGACCGCCATCCGTCCGACCGTCGCCCTCGCCTACCACTCCGGCTACGGCCACACCGCCGTGATCGCCGAGGCCGTCGCCCGCGGCGCCGCCGCCGCCGGCGCCGAGGTCCTCCCGATCGCCGTCGACACCATCACCGACGAGCAGTGGGCCCAGCTCGACGCCGCCGACGCGATCGTCTTCGGCTCCCCCACCTACATGGGCACCGCCTCCGGCGCCTTCCACGTCTTCGCCGAGGCCACCAGCAAGCGCTGGTTCTCCGACGCCTGGAAGGACAAGGTCGCGGCCGGCTTCACCAACTCCGCCTCCAAGAGCGGCGACAAGGCCAGCACCCTGGCCTTCTTCCAGACCCTCGCCGCCCAGCACGGCATGAGCTGGGTCAACCTCGGCCTCAAGCCCGGCTGGAACGCCACCACCGCCTCCGAGAACGACCTCAACCGGCTCGGCTTCTTCAACGGCGCCGCCGCGTCCTCCCCGTCCGACGCCGGCCCGGAGGCCGTCCACAAGGCCGACATCGCCACCGCCGAGCACCTCGGCGAGCGCGTCGCCCGGCACACCGCCGTCGTGCTGGCCGGCCGCGCCGCCCTGGCCGGCTGAGCCCCCGCGCCCTGCCGTCAGGCCGCCGGGTCCGTCCCCCACCGGGGCGCCCGGCGGCCTCCGCCGTCCGTCGTACCGCCCGGACCGCCGGGACCGCCGGGGGCCGCCCCCTCCACCGACCCGAGCTCCGCGCCGGTGTTCTCCGGCAGCATCCACAGACACCCCAGGGCCAGCACACCCAGCACCGCCAGGTACCAGCCCACCGGCTGCGCCGTCCCGTACGCCCCGGTCAGCCTGGTCGCCACCAGCGGCGTCGTCGCACCGCCGACCACACCGCCCAGGTTGTACGTCAGCGCCGCACCCGTGTAGCGCACCCTCGTCGGGAACAACTCCGGCAGGAACGCCGCCAACGGCCCGAACATGCCGCCCAGCACCACCATCGCCCCCGCCAGCGCGACCGACATCAACGGCCGGCTCACCGTCTCCAACAGCGGGAACAGCACCGGCGACCAGACCGCGGCCAGCCCCGTCGCCCACCGCAGCGTCCGCCGCCGCCCCCACCGGTCACTCCACGAGGCGCTCAGCCACACCGTCGCGGCCATCCCCACCGCACCCACCAGCAGCATCGACAGGACCACCGTGCTCGCCACCCCCAACCCGCTCGTCGCGTACGCCAACGCGTACGTCGTGGTCAGGTAGAACAGCGCGTACCCCACCGTGATCGCCCCACCGCCCGCCAGCACCGGGCGCCAGTGCTCGCGCAGCACCTCCAGCACCGGTAGCCGCTCACGGCGCTCCCCCGCCCGGAACAGCGGCGACTCCTCGACCCGCAACCGCACGAACAGCCCCACCGCGACCATCACGAACGAGGCCAGAAACGGCACCCGCCAACCCCACGCGCGGAACGCCCCCTCGTCCAGGCCGAGTTGCAGCGCCAGGAACACCCCGTTCGCCAACACGAACCCGATCGTCGGCCCCAACTGCAGGAACCCCCCGTACCGCCCCCGCCGCCCGGTCGGCGCGTTCTCCGCGATCAGCAGCGCCGCCCCACCCCACTCCCCGCCCAACCCCACGCCCTGACACACCCGCAGCACCACCAGCACCGCCGGCGCCCACCACCCCCACACCGCGAACCCCGGCAACAGCCCCACCCCCGCCGTCGCCAGCCCCATCAGCAACAGCGACACCACCAGCGTCGCCTTCCGCCCCACCCGGTCCCCGAAGTGCCCGAACACCACCGCCCCCACCGGCCGGGCCAGGAACGCCACCGCGTACACCGAGAACGCCGCCAACAGCGCCCCCACCGTGCCCAATCCGGGAAAGAACACCGGACCGAACACCAACGCGGCCGCCGTCCCGTAAATGAAGAAGTCGTAGAACTCGATCGCCGTCCCGATCAGCGCCGCAGCCGCCGCCCGCCGCACCTGCCCGACCCGCCAAGCACCCTCCGCATCCATACCGCCACCCTCGCCACCACCGCCCCACCCCACCAGCCGCCACCCGAGTGACCCCGGCGCACCCCCACCACCCGCACGCCCCACACCACGCACGAGGGCGCCGGGATGACCCGACGCCCTCACCCACGTGCCCACCCGAACGCGACTACCTCGCGTACGGATTGTCCTCCGGCGGAGGCACCTGAACCCCCTCCGGCTTCCGCCGACGCCGCACCACCGCGAACACCACGCCCGCCACCAGCACCAACCCGGCCACCACACCACCCACGACCGGCAGCGCACCACCCGAACCGGCCTCCGACTTCCCCGCCACCGGCCGCGCCGACGGCACATCAGTCGGACTCTCGACCGGAACCGGTACCGCCGACGCGGGCGCCGACGGCACCGGAGCCGCGTCAGCCGAAAGCGGCGACACATTCGCCGGACCCGGATCCCCCGGATCCGTCAGCGCAACCCGCGGACGCACAGCGCCATAACCGATCAGATCGTTGCGACCGGACGCGTCATTCGCCTTCCCCGCAGTATTGGTCAGCACCCGCAACACCTGGTTCCCCGTCCAATCCGGGTGCAACGACCACACCAAAGCCGCCGATGCGGAAACCAAGGCCTGCCCGATCTGGTCCAGGAAGTCAGTCGAAACGAGCGACCCGACTTTTCCGGTGTTGATCTTCAGCGGGAGGATCTTGACTCCAGGAGAGACGCCTTGTGCGCCGGTCCCCGAATTCCCCTTGCCGGTCCCGGCGATGAGGCTGGCAATGCCCGTGCCGTGACCGTCCGCGAATGACCCGAAACCACCGGGGCTCCCACTGAAGTCCTTGCCGGGCAGGAACTGCCCCTCCAGGTCGGGATGATCCAGCTTGAACCCACTGTCGATCACCGCGACAGTGACGCCCTGACCCTTGGCCACCTTCCACATCTCCGGGGCGCGCATCGCCTCCAGGTGCCACTGCTGCTGCCGAATCGAGTCATCCGCGGCAGCCTGCGTCGCCACCACCCCCGTCACGCACAAACTCGCAGCCGCAAGGAACGCAACCCGGCGAGCCCACATCCCCCTACTCCCCCAACAATCTGAACTACCTCGTATACGGATTGTCCTCCGGCTTCCGCCGACGCCGCATCAGCACGAAAACCACCCCAGCCACCAACACCAACCCGGCCACCACACCACCCACGACCGGCAGCGCACCGCTCGAACCGGCCGACTTCTCCGCCACCGGCCGCGCGGACGGAGCGCCCACCGCCACATCGGTCGGACTCTCGACCGGAACCGGTACCGCCGCCGACGGCACCGGGGCCACCGATGGCGCAGCCGCGTCAGTCGGAATCGGCGACACATTCGCCGGACCCGGATCCCCCGGATCCGTCAGCGCAACCCGCGGACGCACGGCCCCGTAACCGATCAGATCGTTGCGGCCGGAGGCGTCGTTCGCCTTCCCCGCGGTGTTGATGAGCACCCGCAGCACTTGGTTCCCCGTCCAGTCCGGGTGCAACGACCACACCAAAGCCGCCGATGCGGAAACCAAGGCGGTCGCATCCGACGTGCCGTGGCTCTTGCAGTAGCCGGTGGCACCGGTACAGGCCGCGATCATGTCCACACCCGGGGCGACAAGAGCAACCTGCGGTCCACGCTCGGACTCGGCAGTGACCGTACCGTTCCGGTCCGAGGCTCCCACCCCGACCACATTGGGCAGGGCCCCCGGGTATTCGACGATGTTCCCGTCATTTCCGGAGTTTCCGACGCTGGAGACCACCAGCGCGCCCTTTGCCCGCGCCCATGCCAGCGTCTTGTTCAGCTTTTCCACATCAGCCGGCGTCGTTGTGACGGCGGCAGTCCCCTGCGAGATGTTGATGACCTTGGCGCCTTGTTCGACCGCATACGTGACGGCCTGGCCGATCTGGTCCAGGAATTCGGCCGAAACCACCCCCCGCTCGGATCCGTTCGCGATCTTCAACGGAAGGATCTTGGCATGGGGAGCAAGGCCGTAGGCCCCCTTGCCGCCATCGGACTTCCCGGTTCCCGCGATGAGGCTGGCCATCTCCGTTCCATGGCCATTCGCAGAGGATCCGACTCCACCCGGGCTGCCGCTGAAGTCCTTGCCCTGGAGGAACTGGCCGACCAGATCCGGGTGATCCAGCTTGAAACCGCCGTCGATGACGGCAACGGTTACGTTTTCCCCCTTGGAGGTGTTCCACATCTCCGGGGCACGCATGGCATCCAGGTGCCACTGATCGTCACGGATCACACCGGCAGCAAACGCTGGCGCTGCGATCGGGCCGACCACGATCCCCGCCGCCACAAGCGCCGCAGCAGTAGCCCGCCAACGCGCTCGCGCGTTCGTCCGCCCCATCACAACTCCTCGTCAATCTCTCCGTCGACCGGGAAGCGTGCCCCGAACAAGCCTGCCCGGCCACCGGGGAAGCCCAGTGGCCGGGCAGTCGTTGCCGTCCTACTCAATCACGTCCGGGTTGCTGTGCGGCGTACCGCTGGTCCAGGTCTCCTCGTCCTCGTGCAGGTAGTCGGCCCGCTTGCGGCGGTCGCGCTCGTTCCGGCCGCCGTGGCCCGCCGTACCGGGGGTCATCATGCCGTTCTGCCTGGCCTGGGGTCCGCCCTCGCCGGCGGCCGCCGCACGGTTGCGCAGGCCGGTGCCACCGGGTGTGAACTCCCCGCCCGCGGTCGGCCCCTTGCGGCCTCCGACCGTCCCGCCCGTGGTCGAGGCCAGGCCCCGGCCGCGCGAGCCGCCGCCCGCACCGACCGCACCACCGTGGGCGCCGCCCATACCGGGGTGCATGCCGCCGCCCATGCCGGCGGGCCCGCCGGCCCGGCCACCGGCCGGTCCCGCCTCGCGGGCGCCGAAGACCGTCCCGCTGGGCAGACCCGGAGTACCGCCCCTGCCCTGACCGGGGCCTCCGCCGAACGGGGTCGTGCGTGCCGGTATCTGGCCGCCGCCCTTGCCGGGGAGGAACCCGCTGCCACCGCCGCCCTTGGCCGGGACGGAGCCGCCGCCCGTTCCCGTGGGGAAGCCCGGGACCGGGCCGCCGCCGGGGACGCCGGGCCCGGTGCCCGGGCCGTTCGGCCCGCTCGGGTACCCGGGAAGGGTGGTCGGCCCGTCCGTCGGCAGCTGGCCGCCGCCAGGACCGTACGGGCCGGTCTGGGTGGGCAGGGTCGGTGCGGGGGGCAGGCTGTTGAGGTCGGTGCCCGGGCGGTTGACCGGCTCCGACGGGTAGGACGGCGGGGTCGAGACCCCCGGGTCCTGCGGCGCGGGCGGCAACTGGCCGCCGCCACCGTGCGACGGGGGCGGGGTGCTGCCCGGGTTGGACGGGCCCGGCCCGCCCGCCCCCGGGTCACGGGGCAGGACCTTTCCGCCGCCGTAGTTCCCGTCGCCGGACGGGTTGGAACCGCCCCCGACGCTTCCGCCGCTCAAACGGGGTGAGCGAACCAGCCCTCCGGAACCACCCGCGCCCCCGGAACCTCCGCCCTGGGGGTAAACCGAAGAGTCATTCCGGTCCTTCGCACCAGGCGTCCCCGGCAGCACCACGTCCGTGGGGATCCCGTTCAGCGTCGTCGTCGCCGCGTTGTACGCCTGCGCCAACTTCTCCATCTGGAGGACGGCTTCCTGGTGCTCCTTGTCGACCTTGGCCTTGGCCAGGGTGAACTCCGTGGCCGTCACCCACTTGGGGTCGACCGTCTTCATGTACTGGTCGGCGGTCTGGCCGACGGCGAGCTGGGGGATCTTCACCAGGCTCGACTGGCTGTTGTACTTGCTGACTGCCTGGATCTCCGTCTTCGGCGGCTCCGGCACGGCGGCCTTGGCGGTGCTGAGGGCCTCGCCCGCCTGGTGCATCGCGTCACCGGCGGTCGTGGCGTGGTCGCCGATGATCTGCGCGGACTGCTGCAGGTTGTTCACCCAGGTCTTGAAGTTCTCGGCCGCAGGGCCTTCCCAGGTGACGTTGCCGACGTGCGACTTGAGCGCCGTGCTGAGTTCCTTCAGCACCCGGCCCGCCGATTGCAGTTGGGTGCCGCGGCTGAGGACCGTCGCCGGATCCGTGCTGTCCACCATCTTGCGCAGGTGGGCGTGTTCCATGCCTTCGAAGTTGGTGCTGGCTGTCACTGCGTGTTCCCCGTCTCCCCGTAAGACTCTCCCCGGACCGCCATCAGTACTTGCCGTCGCCCGTGCCCGGCGCCGGGGTGGTGACGCCCGCGTTCTTCGCGACGGCATTCTGGTCGGCCGTCGTGTGGTCCTCGTTGTTCGCGTAGACGCTCGCCGTCTTCGAGACCGCGGTCTGCATCGCCTGGATCTGCGACGCGAAGTCCTTGTGCAGCTGGACGAGTTGGCCGTGGACCTTACCGTAGGCGGCGGTCAGGGCCGTCGCCTCGGCGAACTCCGCGCTCGCGAAGCTCTTGCCCGTCAGCTTCTGCTCCTGGAGCTTGTACGGCGCGGCCTCGGAGCCCTCCATCGCGGCGAGCAGGGCTTCGACCTTCCCGGCGAACGTCCTGAGCGTGTCGAGCTCGATCTGGACGTTCTGCTGGCCGAAGGCCGACACCAGGTCGCCGGCGCTGACGCTCGTCTGCACCTTGCTGACGATGGGCGCGATGTTGACCACGCCGAACGGCCACGGGAGCTGCTGGTCCAGCATGTACGGCGCCGCGTCGCCCGAGGGCCCTGGGCTCTTGGGGTCCGTGCCCGTCGCGCCGGGTTCCGGGCTCGCCGAGGGGTTCGTCGAAGGGGTGGGCGAGGGGCTGGCCGACGGGCTCGGCGAGGGGCTCGGGGCCGGGCTCGGTGAAGGGCTCGGCGAGGGACTCGCCGAGGGTGTCGGCGTCGGACTGGGTGACGGACTCGCCGAAGGAGTCGGCGTCCCCGAACTAGTTGCATTGCCTGCCACGGCAGTTCACCTCTCCCCCGTACGGCCTGCCGCCCCGGGCATCCCGGACGGCCGCGGGCCGCAACACACCGTCAACTTCTGGCTCGCACCGTCCTGGTCGGTGCACCGCCCGCCCTGTGGGCGGTTTCCGCCTCCGTCATCGTAGCCACCACCCCTGTCGGACCGGCAGGGACCTTGGCCCGCCCGCAAACGATCGGTACGAACTTGACACGTGCGAGGCGCCGCGGCGGTCCTGGGTAGACTGACCCGGAACGCCCCCTTCTGCCGCGCAATGTCGCACAGCAGCGACCCAAGGCCGCAGAACGGACGTGACCGCGTGAGCTCCCTCGACGTCTCCTCCTCCCCCTGGTGGGCCCGTGCCGCGCGGCCCGCGCGGCCGTTGGTGCCGGTGGCGCTGATGGTGCGGGCGGCGGTGGGCATGGCGGTGCCGTTGGCGGTGGGGTTGCTGGCGCACCGGCTGGATCTGGGGGTGTTCGCCGGGCTCGGGGCGATGCACGCGACGATGAACGACCGGGTCGAGCCGGGCAGGCTGCGGGCCGCCCGGATCGGGTGGGCGGTGCTCGCCTCCGCGTTCGGCATGCTGATCGGTACCGCTCTCCAGCACGCCGATGCGGACGGCCTGGCCCTGGGGGTCGCGCTGACGCTGACCGCTTTCGTGTCCGGTGCGCTGAGCTCGACGGGTCCGCGCGGTTCGGCGGCCGGGATGCTGCTGCTGGTGTCGGCCGCGCTGGGCAGCGGGATGCCGTTGCCGCGTCCGTGGTGGGCGGCGGCGCCGTTGCTGCTGGTGGGGGCGGCGTTCGTGGTGCTGCTCGGACTGCGGGCGGGGGTGCCGCGCCGGCCTGCCGCGGATCCGTGCAACCGGGCGCTGGCCGCCGCGTACGACGCGCTCGGCCGTACCCTCGCCGATCTGGGCGGCCCGCGGGCGGGGGCTTCGCGCCAGGTGCTGACGGCCCGCCTGAACCAGCTCCAGGACCTCCTCGGCCCGGACCGCCCGAGCCGCCCGGACCGCCCGGACCGCCCGAGCCGCCTGAGCCGCGGGGGCAGCCCGAGCCGCCGGGAGCGCCGGAACGCGCGGGACGAGCGGAGCACACGGGACCGCCGGCGCCGGATGTACGAGGCCGCGCTGGCCGCCACCGAGGCGGCGACCGGGCTGCTGTGGGCCCGCCGTCCCGTCCCGCCGGAGGTGGCCGAGATACCGGGCCGGCTGGCGGCCGCCGTGCGGCGGGGCGGCGGCGAGGTCGAGGTTCCCGACTGGCGGCCCGACACCCCCTCGCGGCAGGCCCTGGACGTGGCACTGCGCGCCGCCGCCGACACGGTGGCCGGCCGCGAGACGCGGCTCGGCACCGCCCCCGCGCCGCCGCCGGACCCGTGGCGGCTGCGGGTGCGGCTGCTGTCCCGGGGTTCGGTGCGGTACGGGCTGCGCGTCGCGCTGTGCATCGCGGCCGGTTCGGCGGTCACCGCCAACTACCCGCTCAGCAAGAGCTACTGGGTGCCCATGACGATCGCCTTCGTGCTCAAGCCGGACCTCGGCTCGGTGTTCCTGCGCGCGGTGAGCCGCTCGGTCGGCACGGTGCTCGGGGTGGCGGTGACCGCGGCGCTGCTGACGGCCACCACCGACGAGTGGGCGCTGACCGTGATGGCGGCCGGCTGCGTGGCCCTGCTCCCGTACGCCACGGCGGCGCACTACGGGCTGAACACCGTGGTGGTGACGCCGATGGCGCTGGTCCTGCTGCAGCTCGGCGGGCAGAGCAGCGCCGCCGAGTTCTGGCCCCGGGTCCTGGACACGGTGCTGGCCAGCGCGATCGTCCTGCTCTTCGGCTACCTGCTGTGGCCGGAGCGCCCTCGGCACCGGATCGAGCCGAGGCTGGTCGACGCGGCGACGGCGCTGCGGTCCTACCTCGACGCCGTCGCCGAGAGCGCCGTCACCGAGAACGCCGTCACTGACAGCGCCGTCACCGGGAGCGCCGTCGCCGACAACGGCGCTCCCGGCCGCCCCGGCAACGCCCAGGTGTGGCTGCGCCGTAGGGCCTACCGGTCGCTGGCGGACGCCCGCCGGGAGGTGCGGCAGGGGCTGTCCGAGCCGCCGCCCACCGGCCGGCTGGCCGAGCGGTGGCTGCCGGCGACGGCGGCGCTGGAGCGGCTGGGTGGTGCGGTGGCGGCCTTCGCGGCGCAGATCCGGTACGGCGGCCGGGTGCCGGACCGGGCCGAGGTCGACCGGGTGCGGCGCGCGCTGGACGAACTCACCGCCGCCGCCCGGGCGCACCGCCCGCCGGCGGCTCCGCCCGCCTCGGCCGCCTCGAACACCGCGCCCGCCCCGAACACCGCGCCCGCGACGAGTCCGGCCATCGACCCGGCGCCCCGACCGGCCGCCCCGCACGACCCGACGCGCAGCGCGCTGGGCCGTGCGGCGGAGGAGCTCGAAGCGCTCCTCCGCCACCGATCCGACGGGTGATCCGCCCGGGAGCCAAAAGCGGAGAACAGAGAACAGCGGATCAGACCTGCTCGGCCAGCTCCAGCCAGCTCATCTCCAGCTCCTCCTTCTCCTCCCGGACCGCGCGCAGCTGCGCGTCCAGCTCCGCGACCTTGGAGAAGTCCGCGGCGTGCTCGGCGAGTTGGGTGTGCAGCTTGGACTCCTTCTCGTCCAGCTTGGCGATCTGCCGCTCCAGCTTCTGCATCTCCTTCTTCGCCGCCCGCAGGTCCCCGCCGGAGAGCCCGGCGGCGGTGGCGGTGGCCTCGGCCGGGGCCGCCGGTGCGGCGGCGGGCGCCGCGGCGGCGGCCATCCGGGCCCGGCGCTCCAGGTACTCGTCCACGCCGTTGGGCAGCATCCGCATCTTCTTGTCGCCGAGCAGCGCCTGGACGGTGTCCGTGGTGCGCTCGATGAAGAAGCGGTCGTGGCTGATGACGATCATCGAGCCGGGCCAGCCGTCGAGGAGGTCCTCCAGCTGGTTGAGCGTCTCGATGTCGAGGTCGTTGGTGGGCTCGTCCAGGAACAGCACGTTGGGCTCGTCCATCAGCAGCCGCAGCAGCTGGAGGCGGCGCCGCTCGCCACCGGAGAGGTCGCCGACCGGCGTCCACTGCTTGTCCTTGCCGAAGCCGAACTGCTCGCACAGCTGGCCGGCGCTCATCTCGCGGCCCTTGCCGAGGTCGACCCGCGAGCGGACCTGCTCGACGGCCTGGAGCACCCGGGTGGCCGGGTCCAGCTCGGCGACCTCCTGCGACAGGTAGGCGAGCCGCACGGTCTTGCCGACCTTGATGACGCCGGACGCCGGCTGGACGTCGCCCTCGCTGGCGTAGGCGTCGCGCAGCGCGCGCAGCAGCGAGGTCTTGCCGGCGCCGTTGACGCCGAGCAGGCCGATCCGGTCGCCGGGGCCGAGCTGCCAGGTGACGTTCTCCAGCAGCAGTTTGGGGCCGGCCTTGACGGTCACGCCCTCCAGGTCGAAGACGGTCTTCCCGAGCCGCGCGTTGGCGAACTTCATCAGTTCGGACTTGTCGCGCGGGTCCGGCACGTCCTCGATCAGGGCGTTGGCGGCCTCGATCCGGTAGCGCGGCTTGGAGGTGCGGGCGGGGGCGCCGCGGCGCAGCCAGGCCAGCTCCTTGCGGGCCATGTTCTGGCGCTTCTGCTCCTCGACGGCTTCGATCCGGGAGCGCTCGGCGCGGGCGAAGACGTAGTCGGAGTAGCCGCCCTCGTACTCGTGCACCTCGCCGTGCTGGACGTCCCACATCCGGGTGCAGACCTGGTCGAGGAACCAGCGGTCGTGGGTGACGCAGACGAGCGCGGAGCGGCGCTTCTGGAGGTGCTCGGCGAGCCAGTTGATGCCCTCGACGTCGAGGTGGTTGGTGGGCTCGTCGAGGACGATCAGGTCGGGCGAGCCGAGCAGCAGCTTGGCGAGGGCGATCCGGCGGCGCTCGCCACCGGAGAGCGGGCCGATGACGGTGTCCAGGCCGTCGGCGAACCCGGGCAGGTCGAGGCCGCCGAACAGGCCTTCGATGATGTCGCGGATGCGGGCGTCGCCGAGCCACTCGTGGTCGGCCCGGTCGGCGATCACCTCGTGCCGGATGGTGGCCTCGGGGTCCAGCGAGTCGTGCTGGGTGAGGACGGCCATCTGCAGCCCGCCGGAGTGGGTGATCCGGCCGCCGTCGGGTTCTTCCAGCTTGGCGAGCATCCGGATCAGGGTGGTCTTGCCGTCGCCGTTGCGGCCGACGACGCCGATCCGGTCGCCCTCGCTGACGCCCAGGCTGACGGCGTCCAACAGGGCGCGGGTGCCGTAGACCTTCGTGACGGACTCGATGGTGGCGAGGTTGACGGCCACGTGTGCTGCGCTCCTGGGTTCGGCGGTCGCGGGGCGGCCCGCCGCTCGGCGGCCGGGTGCCCCTGTCGGGACACCCCGATCTCCCCAGCCTAATGGGCCCGCCGAGGGCCCGTTCACCGCGTCAGCCCTCGGTGGACGCCTCCGTCACGGACGCCCCCGGCACCGGCCCGTGGGTGGCGTGGGCGGTCCGGCAGGTGCCGGAGGCCCGCAGGGCCCCGGCCACCGCGGCGGCGGCCTCGGCGTCCTTGACCAGGAAGGCGCAGGTGGGACCGGAGCCGGAGACGAGGGCTCCGAGCGCGCCCGCCTCGGTGCCGGCCCGCAGGGTGGCGGCGAGCGCGGGGCGCAGGGAGAGCGCGGCGGGCTGGAGGTCGTTGGCGAGTGCGGCGGCCAGTGCGACGGCGTCGCCTTCGGCGAGGGCGGCGAGCAGTGCCGGGTCGGCGTCCGGGGTGGGGACGTCGGTGTCACTGGAGCCGGTTCCGGCTTCCTCGCGGAGCCGGTCGCACTCGCGGAACACCGCGGGGGTGGACAGTCCGCCCTCGGCGACCGCGAAGACCCAGTGGAAGGTGCCCTCGGCGGCCAGCGGTTCCAGGATCTCGCCCCGGCCGCGGCCGAGTGCGACGCCGCCGAGCAGGGCGAACGGCACGTCGGAGCCGAGTTCGGCGGCGAGTTCCAGCAGCACCGGGAGCGGGGTGTCCAGCTGCCAGAGCGCGTCGCAGGCGACCAGCGCCGCCGCGCCGTCGGCGCTGCCGCCGGCCATGCCGCCGGCCACCGGGATGGCCTTGGCGATGTGCAGGTGGACGCCCGGGTCGGCGATGCCGTGGTGGGCGGCGAGCAGTCGGGCGGCGCGGGCGGCGAGGTTGCTCTCGTCCAGCGGGACGACGGCCGCGTCCGGGCCGGAGCAGCTCAGCGTCACGCCCTGCCCGGCGGAGGCGGTGACCTCGTCGCCGAGTGCGACGGCGAAGAAGACGTTGGACAGGTCGTGGAAGCCGTCGGCGCGCAGCCCGCCGACCCCCAGCTGGACGTTGACCTTGGCCGGTACCCGTACGGTGATCACAAAGTGTCCTTGGCAGGCTTCTACTCGGCGGCGGCGGGCTTCTGCTCGCCGACAGGCTTCTACTCGGCGGCGGGCGTCTGCTCGCCAGCGGGCTTGTCGGCAGCGGGCTCGCCGACAGCGGGCTTGTGCTCGGCGATCGCGGCGAACTGCTCCACGGTCAGCATCTCGCCGCGCAGCTTGTGGTCGATCCCGGCGGCCGCGAGCGCCTGCTCGGCCCCGGCGGCGGAGCCCGCCCAGCCGGCCAGCGCGGCGCGCAGGGTCTTGCGCCGCTGGGCGAACGCGGCGTCGACCACCGCGAACACCTCGGCGCGGCTGGCGGTGGTCCTGGGCGGCTCGCGGCGGATCAGCGAGACCAGCCCGGAGTCGACGTTGGGGGCGGGCCAGAACACGTTCCGCCCGATGGCGCCGGCCCGCTTCACGTCGGCGTACCAGTTGGCCTTGACCGACGGGACGCCGTACACCTTGTTGCCCGGCTTGGCGGCGAGCCGGTCGGCGACCTCGCTCTGCACCATCACCAGGGTCCGCTCGATGCTGGGGAAGGTCGCCAGCATGTGCAGCAGGACGGGCACCGCGACGTTGTACGGGAGGTTGGCGACCAGCGCGGTGGGCGCCGGCCCGGGCAGTTCGGTGACCTCCATGGCGTCGCTGAACACCAGGTCGAAGGCGTCCGCCTTGCCGGGCATCCGGGCGGCGACGGTGTTCGGCAGGTGCCGCGCCAGCACCGGGTCGATCTCGACCGCGGTCACGTGCCGCGCGACCTCCAGCAGCGCCAGCGTGAGCGAGCCGAGCCCGGGCCCGACCTCCACCACCGCGTCCTGCTCCGTCACCTCGGCGGCCCGGACGATCCGCCGCACGGTGTTGCCGTCGATGACGAAGTTCTGTCCGCGCTGCTTGGTCGGCTTCACGCCGAACGCGGCCGCCAGCTCCCGGATGTCGGCGGCGCCCAGAAGGTGGCTGTCAGGGGTGGGGTCGGTGGTGCTCACGCGCCAAGGATACGGGCGCCGGAGGTGCTCAGAGTTCGACGACCCCGGCGAGGTCGATCTCCACGGGGAACGGCACCGAGGTGCGGAGCACCCCTTCGTGCTGAGCGACGGGCAGATAGACGCCCTTCTCCTCGTCCCGGTGGAACTCGTGGACGATGGGGAGGTTGTCGATGCCCCGCTCGACCCGCCAGTAGGAGGGGATTCCCTTCTCGGCGTACTGACCGGGCTTGCGAAAACGATCTGCCGCCAGGGACCCGGGGGAGACGACCTCGACAGCCAGAGCCACCGACTCTGGCGACGTGCACTCCAGCTCGAAGAAGTCCAGGCCGGTCTTGTCGATGACGACGACGTCAGGTTTGGTCGCGTTGTGCTCGTCGAGGAGCACGCACCGCTCGACGTTCACGACGTAGGGCGCGATCCGCGCCGCCGACAGCGCGATCAGTAGCTGATCGCGCACCTGGTCGTGCCACCACTTCGCCATCCCTCGGACCACGACGGCTCCGTCCACCAGTTCCCAATCGAACGGCAGGTCCATGCTCTTGACCTGCTCGTACGTCCAGCCCTGGGACGGCGGAAGCTTCCAGTCGATCGGCTCGGCGGTCATCGCCACCTCCCTCACTGCACTCATGCTAGCCAGCATCGCAGCGCCGCGAGAGTGCCGAACCGTTTCTCCCGAACCCGGAATCCGTTCGATCGGATCAGTACCCGAAGGCCCGGGCGGTGTTCGCCGCGATGGCGGTGGACAGCTCGTCCTCGGTCAGGCCCAGGGTGGCGGCCATCGAGCGCACCGTGACCGGGATCAGGTACGGGGCGTTCGGGCGGCCGCGGTAGGGGTGCGGGGTGAGGAACGGGGCGTCGGTCTCGACCAGGATCCGGTCCAGCGGGGTGGCGAGCAGGGCGTCGCGCAACGGCTGGTTGGCCTTGAAGGTGACGGGCCCGGCGAAGGAGAGGTACCAGCCGTGCTCGGCGCAGGTCTTCGCCATCTCGGCGTCGCCGGAGTAGCAGTGGAAGACCGTGCGCTCCGGGGCGCCCTCCTCCAGCAGGACGGCGATGACGTCCTCGTGGGCGTCCCGGTCGTGGATGACCAGGGCCTTGCCGTGCCGCTTGGCCATCTCGATGTGGCGGCGGAAGGACTCCTTCTGGATCTCCACGCCCTCCGGCCCGGTGCGGAAGTAGTCCAGGCCGGTCTCGCCGACCGCCAGCACGTGCGGCAGGGCGGCGAGCCGGTCGATCTCGGCGAGCGCCTCGTCCAGCGCGGCCTGCCCGCCCGCGAGCCGCTGCTGCCCGGACCAGCTGTCCGCGTCGCCGAGGAAGATCCTCGGTGCCTCGTTCGGGTGCAGGGCGACGGCCGCGTGCACCTGCTCGTACCGCGCCGCCAGTTCGGCGGCCCAGCGCGAGCCGGGCACGTCGCAGCCCACCTGGACCACCGTGGTCACCCCGACCGAGGCGGCCTTGGCGAGGCCTTCGGCCGGGGTGCCGGACTGCATGTCGAGGTGGGTGTGCGAGTCGGCCACCGCCACGGCCAGGGGTTCCGGCAGCGGCGGCGGGGTCGACCGGGCGTCGTCCTTGGCGGCCATGTCAGGCGGCCGGCTTCTCTTCGAGGCGCGGGAAGAGGATCTCGCCCTTGGTGACGGTGGCGCCGACGGGCAGCCGGCCCCAGTCGGCCGTGGTGGCGACGGTCTGCGCGGCGAGCGCGCCGAGCCCGGCGGCCTCGGCGCCCAGCGAGGTCCACAGCTTCTCGGCGGTGGACGGCATCACCGGGTTGAGCAGCACCGCGGTGGCGCGCAGGGCCTCGGCGGCGGTGTAGAGGATGGTGGCCAGTCGGGCGCGGCCCTCGGCGGAGTCGTCCTTGGCGACCTTCCAGGGCTCCTGCTCGGTGAGGTAGCCGTTGACCTGCTTGACGAACTCGAAGATCGCCGCGAGGCCGCCGGCGAAGTCCAGCTCCTCGCCGATCTTCCGGTCGGCGGTCTCGACGGCCCTGGTCAGTCCGTCCGCGACGGCCTGCTCGGCGTCGCCGGCGGCGGTCGCCTCGGGCAGCACCCCGTCGAAGTACTTGCCGACCATCGCGGCGACCCGGGAGGCCAGGTTGCCGAAGTCGTTGGCCAGCTCGGAGGTGTACCGGGCGGTGAAGTCCTCCCAGGAGAACGAGCCGTCGGTGCCGAACGGGATCGCCCGCAGGAAGTAGTAGCGGTACGCGTCCACGCCGAAGTGCGAGGTCAGGTCGGTGGGCGCGATGCCGGTCAGGTTGGACTTGGACATCTTCTCGCCGCCGACCATCAGCCAGCCGTTGGCCACGACCCGCTTGGGCAGCGGCAGCCCGGCGGCCATCAGCATGGCGGGCCAGATGACGGCGTGGAACCGCAGGATGTCCTTGCCGACGAGGTGGACGGAGGCGGGCCACAGCTCGGCGAAGCGCTCCGGGTCGCTGCCGTAGCCGGCCGCGGTGATGTAGTTCTGCAGCGCGTCCACCCAGACGTAGAGGACGTGCTTCTCGTCCCAGGGCAGTGGCACGCCCCAGTCGAAGGTGGAGCGGGAGATCGAGAGGTCCTTGAGGTCCTGCTCGACGAAGCGCAGCACCTCGTTGCGGGCCGAGGCGGGCTGGATGAAGTCCGGGTTCGCCGCGTAGAACTCCAGCAGCCGCGGGCCGTAGGCGGAGAGGCGGAAGAAGTAGTTCTCCTCCTCCAGCCACTCGACGGGCCGCTTGTGGACGGAGCAGAGCTTCTCGTCCTCGGTCGCGCCGTCGAGCAGCTCGGACGGGAGCTTGAACTCCTCGCAGCCGACGCAGTACGGGCCGGAGTAGCCGCCCTTGTAGATCTCGCCCTTGTCGAACAGGTCCTGGACGAACTCCTGCACCCGGGCGGTGTGCCGCTCCTCGGTGGTGCGGATGAAGTCGTCGTTGGCGATCTCCAGGTGCTCCCAGAGCGGCTTCCAGGCCTCCTCGACCAGCTTGTCGCACCACTCCTGCGGGGTGACGCCGTTCGCCTCGGCGGTCCGCATGATCTTCTGACCGTGCTCGTCGGTGCCGGTCAGGTACCACACCTTCTCGCCGCGCTGGCGGTGCCAGCGGGTGAGGACGTCGCCCGCCACGGTGGTGTACGCGTGGCCCAGGTGCGGGCGATCGTTGACGTAGTAGATCGGGGTGGAAACGTAGTACGCCGGGGCGTTCGCCCCGGTGGTGCTGTGGTCTGCAGTGGCCGCCATGGTCCGAAAGCTTAGTCGGGCGCGCGGACCGCCCTCGACCGAGTTCTCTCCCGGCCGGGGGCGGTCCCTCCGTGCGCCCCGGCGTCAGCCCAGCAGCCGCGACCAGAACCGGGCCCAGCGTCCGCGCGGCCGGGCGGGCTCGGCCGCCGGGGGCGTCCCGGCCGGCTCGGCGTGCGCCGGGTAGCCGGGGGCGTGCTGCCAGTGCTGGTCGGCGGAGGCCACCCGGCCCTCGCGCATGATCCGCACGGTGTGGCCGCCGCATCCCGGGCAGGTCGGCTTGAGCAGCGGTGACGGCACCCGGACGCCGTTGGCGTGGTACTCGAACACGACGTGGCCGTCCTTGCCCACGTGGTGCTCGATGTCGTACGCCTGCTCCCAGCCGTACCCGCAGCGCAGGCACGCGAAGGAGTAGGCCTCCCGTACGGTCTCGACGGGAGTGTGCGGCCGGCCGGCCAGGCCGGCGGTGCTCAGTGCGCTGCCACTGCGGGGGCTACCGACAACATCGCTCATGGCCGTCTCCCAGCGCCCGCCGGACGCTCGTCCGGCTGGGTCTTTCCCTTCCAGGAAATGCCCGGACCGCCTCGGCCGACGCCCCACTTGTGAAGACTTGGATGCGGATTGGGGAGCCCTATACGAAGGGCCTCCCCGGTGCCTTGAACCGCGACCGAAACTTCAGCTCAGCGGGTGTTTACCGGGGCCTTCACTCCACGGTACGGCTCCCCGTGGGCAACGCAACCCCCCGTGTTCACTTCTTTCCCGGAGCTCCTTCCAGGCCTTCCCTCTTCGCCGCCACGACGGCGTCGAAGACCTCCCGCTTGGGCAGCGAGAGCTCCACCGCGACGGCCGCGATGGCCTCCTTGCGGCGCTCCCCGGCCTCCTCCCGGACGGCCACCAGCCGGGCCAGCTCGGCCGGGGTCAGCTCCTGGGGCGCGGCCGGCGGGGCGCCGGCGACCACGACGGTGATCTCGCCCCGGACGCCGTCGGCGGCCCAGGCGGCCAGCTCGCCGATCGGCCCGCGCTTGACCTCCTCGTAGGTCTTGGTGAGTTCGCGGCAGACGGCGGCGGGCCGCTCCGGTCCGAAGGCCTCGGCCATCGCCGTCAGCGCCTCGGCGATCCGGTGCGGCGCCTCGAAGAAGACCATGGTGCGCGGCTCGGCGGCGATGGAGGCGAGCTGCCGGGCCCGGTCGCCGCTCTTGCGCGGCAGGAAGCCCTCGAAGGTGAAGCGGTCCACCGGCAGGCCGGACAGGGCGAGCGCGGTGAGCACCGCCGAGGGCCCGGGCACAGCGGTGACCTTGACGTCGGCGGCCACGGCGGCGGCGACCAGCCGGTAGCCGGGGTCGGAGACCGAGGGCATGCCGGCGTCGGTGACCAGCAGCACCCGGGCGCCGCCGAGCAACGCCTCGACGAGTTCGGGGGTGCGGCCGACCTCGTTGCCCTCGAAGTAGGAGACGACCCGTCCCGCCGGGGTCACCCCGAGTGCCTGGGTGAGGCGGCGCAGCCGCCGGGTGTCCTCGGCGGCGATCACGTCCGCCGTGGCCAGTTCGTCGACCAGTCGGGGCGGGGCGTCCGAGACGTCGCCGATGGGGGTGCCTGCGAGAACGAGTACTCCTGTCACGGTCCCCATCCTCGCAGCTCCTCGGTCGGCGGGGCTTTTGGTGACGATTCGGTCAGCTTCCGAGGGAGCGGACACGCGTGCGAAGAGCGCCCCTACGATGTGGCGGATGAACGGCGACACGGCGGCCCAGACGCCCACCGGTACGGACCACTCCGCGCACGGCGGCGTCGGCCTGCCGTCCCCCCGGCCGGCGCAGGCCGGGCCCGCCGGCTGGCGCGACCGCCTGGCCCGGCACGGTTGGACGGCCCGCCCCGCGGCGACGCTCACCGAGCGCCTGGTGCCGCCGATGCCGGACGGCCCCCGGGTGACGCCCCGGGACGTCCCGCAGTCGCCGCTGCTGCTGCGGATGGGCGTCTCGCTGCCGCAGGGCCTGTGGTTCTTCCTCTGCCGCTGGGCCGGCTGGCTGGGTCCCGTCGCGGTGGCGGTGTTCGCCGGCCTGCTCCGGTTCACGAACCTCGGGCAGCCGCACGCGATCATCTTCGACGAGACGTACTACGCCAAGGACGCCTACGCGCTCTGGCACGGCGGCTACGAGATCAGCTGGCCGGAGGACGCCAACACCACGATCATGACGCCGGGCGCGGCCGTCCCGTACCGGGCGACGCCCTCGTACGTGGTGCACCCGCCGGTCGGCAAGTGGATCATCGGCGCGGGCGAGCAGCTGTTCGGCATGAACCCCTTCGGCTGGCGGTTCGCGGTGGCGCTGCTCGGCACCCTGTCGGTGCTGATGATCGCCCGGATCGCCCGCCGGATGTTCCGCTCCACCCTGCTGGGCTGTGTGGCGGGCCTGCTGCTCTCGGTGGACGGCCTGCACCTGGTGCTCAGCCGGGCCGCGCTGCTCGACCTGGTGGTGATGTTCTGGACCGTCGCCGCCTTCGCCTTCCTGTTGCTGGACCGCGACCGCACCCGGGCGCTGCTGGCGGAGCGGCTGGGCGGGGTGGAGAACGCCGCCCTCGCCCAGCGGGTGAACCTGGGCTGGCGCCCGTACCGGATCGCGGCCGGCGTCTGCGTCGGCCTGACCTGCGCCACCAAGTGGAGCGGCCTGTACGTCGCGGCGGCCTTCGGCCTGCTCACGGTGCTCTGGGACGTCGGTGCCCGCCGCCTGGCCGGTGCCCCGCGCCCGTTCCTGGCGGTGCTCGCCCGGGACGCGGTGCCGGCCTTCGTCTCGGTGGTCGTGGTATCGGTGGCGGTCTACATCGCGTCCTGGTGGGGCTGGTTCGCCAGCAGCACCGTCCCCGGCCAGGGCGGCTGGGGCCGGGACTGGGCGGTCGGCCGCTCCACCGACTTCCCGTGGATACCCGAGGCCCTGCGTGCCCTGTGGCACTACCACTCGACGGTCTACGAGTTCCACGTCGGCCTGAGCGACCCGCACACCTACCAGTCCAACCCGTGGTCGTGGCTGGTGCTGGGCCGGCCGGTGTCCTTCTTCTACGAGTCCCCCAAGTTCGGCCAGGCCGGCTGCACCGCCGCCGACTGCGCCCGCGAGGTGCTGGGCATCGGCACCCCGCTGCTGTGGTGGACCGGCGTCGTGGCGCTGGCCTACTGCCTGTGGCGCTGGGCGGCCCGGCGGGACTGGCGGGCCGGCGCGCTGCTCTGCGGCCTGGCCGCCGGCTACCTGCCCTGGTTCGCCTTCCAGGAGCGGACGATCTTCCTGTTCTACGCGGTGGCCTTCGTCCCGTTCCTGGTGCTCGCCGTGACGATGATGATCGGCGCCCTGATCGGGCCCGCCGGCGCCTCCCGGGACCGCCGGATCATCGGTTCCACGGCGGCCGGCCTGCTGGTCCTGCTGATCCTCTGGAACTTCCTCTTCTTCTTCCCGCTGTTCACCGGGCAGACCATCCCGCTGGAGGACTGGCGCCGCCGGATGTGGTTCAGCACCTGGATCTGACCCGCCGCGCCCGGCGCACACCGGGTTCCCGCGAATCGTCCGTACGCGGTGCACGACACGTACCAGATCCGTCACAAGTGCCCGGCGATTCGCCGGCGCACCGATCCGCGCTGCCTAGGGTGGGGGGGTACCGCGTTTCCGGCCCCGGCCGGTTGCGCCCGGCCGCGAGACCCCTGGGGGACCTGCACCATGCGCAGTGGCGCGAAGATCGGCATCATCACCGGCGTGTCCATCGCCGTCCTCGCGGGCGGCGGCTACGGCGTGTACAGCCTGGTGAGCGAGTCGGACGGCGGCTCCGGTGGCAAGAAGCCGCGCACCGTGGTCGCCGAGCCGCCGTCGGCCGAGCAGGCCACAGCCGGTACGAAGGACTTCCTGGCGGCCTGGCAGGCCGGTGACATCGCCAAGGCGGCCTCGCTGACCGACGACCCGGCCGCGGCGACCGCCGCCCTGACCGCCTTCCGCGACCAGGTCAAGCCGAGCGCGCTGACCCTCACCCCGTTCGGCCCGACCACCCAGCAGGTCTTCTCCGCCGCCACCGGCACCCCCGCCCCGGCCGCCAAGCCGTCCGCCGGGGCCTCCGCCACGCCGGGCGCGGGCGGCACCGACTCGCCGTCCGCCACCGCCACGCCCGGGCCCACCGGCACGCTGATGTCCTACAAGGCGCGCGCCGAGTTCGCGGGCACCAACCGGGTCTGGGACTACCAGGGCTTCCTCGGTGTCGTGAAGATGAGCGACAACACCCCGGCCGTGCACTGGGCGCCGTCGGTGATCCACCCGCACCTGTCCGGCAACGAGACCATCTCCGTCCAGCCGGTGTTCGCCCCGCCGTCCACCGTGGTGGACCGCAACGGCAAGCAGGTCCAGGGCGCCTCGCTCACCCAGTCGCTGCTGACCACCCTCCAGGACAACGCCAACAAGCTGCTGCCGGCGGACCCGACCAAGGACCAGGACGCGGGCAGCGCGGTGGTGGTCTCCGACCCGGCCGGCAAGGGCCCGGTGGACAAGCTGTTCACCATCGTCGAGCCGAAGCCCGGCAAGCCGTTCAAGCTGACCATCGACAACAACCTCCAGGCCGTCGCCGAGAAGGCGATGACCGACCTGGGCGGCAAGCCCGGCTCCATCGTCGCGATCGAGCCGAGCACCGGCAACGTGCTGGCCTTCGCCAACTCGCCGGCCAACGGCCAGAACCGGGCCTTCGCCGGGCTGCTCGCGCCGGGCTCGACGATGAAGATCGTCACCTCGGCGGCGCTGCTGGAGGCCGGGATCAACCCGGACACCGTGGTGGCCTGCCCGGACAAGAGCAGCAACCCGGTGGCGATCCCGAACGACTTCCCGGGGTCCTTCCCGACCAACACGCTCCAGCAGGACTTCATGGTGTCCTGCAACACGGCCTTCATCAACCAGGGCCTGACCAGCCTCAAGCCGGAGACCCTGTCGGGCACGGCCAAGGACGTGTTCGGCATCGGCCTGGAGTGGAAGACCGGCCTGCCGAACGCCGACGGCAAGGTGCCGGCGGCGCCGGGCAGCAAGGACGAGCAGGCCATGAACTACATCGGCCAGGGCAAGGTCCAGATGAACCCGCTGGCCATCGCCTCGATCACCGCGACCGTGCAGAGCGGCGCGTTCAAGCAGCCCATCCTGGTCCCCGGCCTGCCGCAGCAGGCGGCGGCCCGCCAGATCTCGCCGGACGTCGCCGCCAAGCTGCGCGCGATGATGAACGCCACCGCCGTCGGCGGCACGGCCAGCCAGGTGATGTCCGGGATCACCGACAACGCGGGCGCCAAGACCGGCTCCGCCGAGGTCCAGGGCGCGTCGACCACCAACAGCTGGTTCACCGCCTTCCGCGGCAACCTGGCGGTGGCCGCCGAGGTGCAGGGCGGCGGCCACGGCGTGGACGCGGCCGGCCCGGCCGTCGCCTCGATCCTGAAGGCCAACGGCAGCGGCCGCTGAGGCCCGCCCGACGATCCCTGCGCAGCCCGCTCGGCCCCGGCCGGGCGGGCTGCGGCCGTCTCCAGGGCCCCTCGGCCCGTCAGCCCCCCGGCAGGACGGGCTGCCGCGCTCTCCCCCGCGTCCGGCCGGGCTGGGCCGGGCGCCGGCTGTTCCAGCGCCCGGCCGCCAGCCGGGGCCAGATCATCAGCACCGCCGGCAGCGCCAGGTACCCGAACCGTCCGGCCGGGGCCAGCATGAAGGCGATCGCGAGCCCGGCGGCCAGCAGGTCGGCCGCGGCGATCGCGGAGACCGGCGGCCGGGCCAGCAGCCAGATCGCCACCGCGACCAGGGCCACGGTCATCAGCGCCAGCGAGATCGCGTGCCCGGTCGGGCCGAAGCCCGCCAGCACCTTGCCGGGCAGCGGGCTGCCCGCCGGGGTGCGGATCGCCGTCATCCCGAGCGGGAAGCGCACCACCTGTTCACGCAGCGCGGCCGACTGGGTCAGTACGGACGGCAGGACCACCAGCGCGCTGACCCCGACCCCGATGAGCGCGGTGCGGGCGGCCGGCCGCCGGCCGTACAGCCGCCAGAGCAGCAGGACGGCGACCGGCAGCGCGGGCCAGGCCGTCCACTTCAGGGTGCAGGCGAGGGCGAGCACCAGTCCGGCGCCGACCGTGCGGTCCCGCTCGGCGAGCGCCATGGCCAGGCAGCAGACCCCGATCAGCGGCAGGTCCACCCCGCCGACCGCCAGGGCGAGCGCGATCAGCGGCGAGGCGGTGAGGACGGCCAGTGGCAGCAGCGGCGCCCGCGGGTCGCCGCCGCCGGGGCGGGCGGGCCGCAGCAGCCGCCAGGCGGCCAGCAGGCAGACGAAGAAGGTCAGCGCGAACCAGATCCGGGCGTCCCCGGCGACCCTCGCGAAGGCGGTGGAGTCGCCGAGCAGCTGGCGCGGCATCCCGAACAGGGACATCGCCGGCAGGTACGGGTTGTAGTCGGTGACCACCACCGGGTGCGGCAGGTACGCGGTGCCGGTGGTGAGCAGCAGGTGGGCCGAGCGTTCGACCACCATGACCTCGGACTGGTGGCGGCCGGTCAGGGCGAGCAGTGCGAGCGGGACGACCACGGCGCCGACCAGGGCGACCGAGGCGGCGGCCCGGGCCGCGAAGCGGCGCGGCAGGACCAGGCAGAGCAGCCCTGCCAGGAGGTAGGCGGGGGCCGCGATCGTGCCCCAGATCCGCTGGTTGGGCAGGTCGGAGACGAGCGGGAAGGCGGCGGCCCAGCCGGCCGCCACCAGGCAGCCGAGCAGTTGGACGGTCCGCAGCGAGGCGAGCGCGGCGAGCCTGCTGGTGTTCAGCCGTCCGGGCGTGGGCGGAAAGGTGCTCTCGCCGCGCTGGCGGGGCAGGGGCCGGGCGGAGAAGCCGCGCGGTGGCCGTCCCGGTCCGGACGGCGCCTCGGTCGCGGGGGTCTGGGCCGGCGTTCTGCCCCGGCCGGTGAAGCGGCCGCGCGGGCGGGAGTAGCCGGGCGTGCGGGTGCTCACCATGATGGAAGGTTATGGGTGGGAGCCGGGCCCTGTCGCCATGGCGTCGGACACCGGACGGGCTATGGCGTGAAAAGGGCCGCCGGACGTCTCGGCGGTCGGCGGCCCTTCACGCGGGGTTTGCCTCCGGGTCAGCCGGCGGCGCTGTCCGAGGACACCGGCTGCGGCTCGTCCTGCTCCAGCCGGGAGTGCCTGATGCTGTAGCCGAAGTAGACGACGAGGGCGACGGCGAGGGCGATCGCGCCGGCCCGGAAGGTGTCGGCGTGCAGGCCGGTGATCAGGTAGATGCAGAAGCCGACGCTGATCAGCGGGACGACCGGGTAGCCGGGCACCTTGAAGCCGCGCGGCAGGTCGGGCTGGGTGCGGCGCAGCACGATCACGCCGATCGAGACCACCGAGAAGGCGATGAGCGTCCCGAGGCTGGTGATGTCGGCCAGGACCCGCAGCGGGATGAACGCGGCCAGCGCGCCCACGCCGAGGCCCACCACGGCGGTGTTCCACACCGGGGTGCCGCTGCGCGGGGAGAGCTTGGCGAAGCGCTTGGGCAGCATGCCGTCGCGGCCCATCGAGTACAGGATGCGGGTCTGGCCGTAGATCACCACGAGGGTGATGCTGAAGATCGAGACGATCGCGCCGATCGCGAAGACGATCGCGGGCCAGCTCTGGCCGGTGATGTCCTGGAGGATCTGGGCGAGGCCGGCCTCCTGGCCGTCGAACTTGGTCCACGGCTGGGCGCCGATGCCGGCCAGGGCGACCAGGATGTAGAGCAGGGTCACCACGACCAGCGAGATGATGATCGCCAGCGGCAGGGTGCGGCGCGGGTTCTTGACCTCCTCACCGGCGGTGGACACGGCGTCCAGGCCGATGAAGGAGAAGAAGATGCTGGACGCGGCGATCTGGACGCCGCTGAAGCCGAGCGGCATGAACGGGGTCAGGTTGCCGGAGTGGAAGCCGGTGAGCGCCACGCAGATGAACATCAGCAGGATCGCGATCTTGATCGCGACCATCACCGCGTTGACCTTGACCGACTCGCTCACGCCGCGGATCAGCAGGAAGCAGACCATCGCGACCAGCAGCAGCGCCGGCAGGTTGAACCAGTGGTCGCTGTCCGGCGCGCCGGACAGCGCCTCGGGGATCTTGAAGCCGAAGGCCAGGTCGAAGAACTTGTTCAGGTACTCGGCCCAGGTCACCGCGATCGCGGAGGCGGACACGCCGTACTCCATCAGCAGGCAGATGCCGACGGCGAAGGCGACGCCCTCGCCGAGGGTGGCGTAGGCGTAGGAGTACGAGGAGCCGGAGACTGGGATCGCGGAGGCCATCTCGGCGTAGCAGAGCGCGGTGAGTCCGGCGGTGACCGCGGCGATCACGAAGGACAGGATGACGGCCGGGCCGGCCGAGGGCACCGCGGTGTTCAGCACGAAGAAGATGCCGGTGCCGATGGTGGCGCCGATGCCGATCGAGGACAGCTGCCACAGGCCGATCGAGCGGCGCAGGTGGATGCCGGAGCGCCCGCCCTCCTCGGGCGCGCCGGCCGGGAGGGAGTCCTTGCCTTCGGTCTCGGCGATCAGTGTCGAGACGGGCTTGCGTCGCAGCAGACGCGCACCAAGGGTGTTGCTGGCCAAAACTGCGGTCCTTCTGGGCGGGGGAGGGTGTCCTGGCAGGTGGTCACCCGACATGCCAGGGGGTGTCATCGGGGACCAACCGAACAAACATGGGACAGTACCCCGCGAAAGCACCAGTGTCGCAAACGAACAGTCCCAACCGGCGCATTGTCCGAATCGGCGCATATCGATGCACAAACCGGACACTTCGTAGACGGCGCATCGACGTTCGGGCCATTAAAGCAGCAGCTCAGCACCCCTGCGGAGATCACCCGTCGAGCACGGCCCGCATCACCGACCGGGCGATCGGCGCCGCCAGCGCGCCACCCGTGACGTCCGTGGCGTCACTGTCCGCGACCACCACGGCCACCGCCACCGGCGGCACCGCGTCCGAGCCGGCCGGCACGGCCCACGAGATGAACCAGGCGTACGGCGTGCCGCTGTTGTCCACCCCGTGCTGGGCCGTCCCGGTCTTGCCGCCGACCACCGCCCCGGGGATCCGGGCGTTGCCGCCGGTCCCGTTCTCCACCACGTCGGTCATCAGGGCGCGCACCTGCCCGGCCACCGCCGGGGTCAGCGCCCGCCGGTACACGGACGGCTTCATCAGCTGCACCGTGGTGCCGTCGCTCCTGGTCAGCCTGTCCACGAGCTGCGGACGCATCACCGTCCCGCCGTTGGCGACCCCCGCCGCGACCATCGCCATCGTCAGCGGGGTGGCCGCCGTGTCGAACTGCCCGATCGAGGAGAGCGCCAGCTGCGACTCGTCCATCCGGGTGTCGAAGTTCGACCGGGCCGCGCGCACCGGGACGTCCAGCCCCGCGTCGTTGAAGCCGAAGTCCGCGGCCGTCGCGGCCATCCTGTCCAGCCCGGTCCGCACCCCCAGGTAGCCCAGCACGCTGTTGCAGCTGGCGGTCATCGCGGCGGCCAGCGACAGGTCCGGCCGGTCGCAGGCCGGGGTGTCGTTGACCAGCGGCGTGGTCGTGCCGGGCAGCACGTACGGGAACGGCGCCCCGGTCGGCGCGCCGGGATCGGTGACCACCCCGCTCGCCAGCGCGGCCGCGGCGGTGACCACCTTGAAGGTCGAACCCGGCGGGTAGGTCCGGCGCAGCGCCCGGTTGAGCATCGGCTCGTCGGGGTCGGCCTGCAACCGGTTCCAGGCCGCCTGGTCCCCGGCACCGTACCCGGCGAAGTCGCCCGGGTCGTAGGAGGGCGTGCTGGCCAGCGCCAGGATCCGCCCGGTGGCCGGCTCGATCGCGGCGACCGCGCCCTTCTGGTCGCCGAGCCCGCGCATCGCGGCCTGCTGGGCGGCCCGGTTCAGCGTGGTGTGGACGTCCCCGCCGGGGTTCTGCCGGCGGGAGACGGCGTCCCAGACCGACCAGCCCGCCAGCCGGCCGTCGGTGCCGGTCAGCAGCTCGTCCTCGGTCGCCTCCAGCTGGGTGGTGCCGTACGCCTGCGAGGCGAAGCCGGTGACCGCCGCGTAGGTCGGGCCGTCGGTGTAGCTGCGCTTGTAGGCGTACCGGCCGCCGGTCGGCTCGGAGCCGGTCACCGGGTCCGAGCCGACCAGGATGTCGCCGCGCGGCTGGGCGTAGCGCTCGACGGTGAGCCGCTGGTTGGCGCTGTTGCGGTCGAGGTCCCTCGCCTGGAACACCTGCACCCGGGTGGCCTGCGCGCACAGTGCCACGACCAGCAGCAGGCAGAAGGTGCCCGCCCGGCGCCCGGTGACCGAGATGCCCGGCAGCCCCTGCGGGCCGTTCCCCCCGGCCCGTGCGCGTCTCATCGGACCTCCTCGGGGGCCGGGCGGCGCGCGATGTCGCTCATGCGTCCGAGCAGCGCGACGATGATCCAGTTGGTGACCACCGAGGAGCCTCCCTGGGCGATGAACGGCATGGTCATCCCGGTCAGCGGGATCAGTGCGAGCACCCCGCCCGCCACCACGAACACCTGGAGGCCGACGATCGCGGCCAGCCCGATCGCCAGCAGCCGCCCGAACGGGTCGCGCAGCGCGATGCCGGTCCGGAAGCCCCGCGAGACCAGCACCGCGTACAGCAGGAACACCGCGACCAGCCCGGTCAGCCCGAGCTCCTCGCCGATCGTGGCGAGGATGAAGTCCGACTTGGCCGCGAAGCCGATCAGCACCGAGTGGCCGTTGCCGAGCCCGGTGCCCAGCTCGCCGCCCCAGGCGAAGGCGAACAGCGACTGGGCGATCTGGTTGGCGCCCCGGCCCGCCGCGATCGAACCCAGCGGGTCCAGCCAGTCCGCGACCCGGCTGTGCACGTGCGGCGAGAGCCAGCCCACCGTCACCGCCCCGACGGCGGCCAGGCCCAGGCCGATCGCGATCCAGCCGGTGCGCGCGGTGGCCACGTAGAGCATCACCACGAACAGGCCGAAGAACAGCAGCGAGGTGCCGAGGTCGGTCTCCAGCACCAGGACGCCGACGAACGCCGCCCAGATCAGCAGCACCGGACCGAGCACCCGCCCGCGCGGCAGCTGCCAGCGCCAGACCCGGCGGCCGGTGAGCGCCAGCGCGTCCCGGTGCACCGCCAGGTACGCCGCGAAGAAGACCGCCAGCAGGATCTTGGCGAACTCCCCGGGCTGGAAGGAGAGCGGCCCGACCACGACCCAGATCCGGGAGCCGTACACCGGCGGGAAGAAGATCGGCAGCACCAGCAGCACCAGCGCCGCCAGCGCCCCGATGTACGCGTAGCGCCGGAGCCGCCGGTGGTCGCGCAGCAACAGCAGCACCGCGATGAACAGCCCCACTCCCAGGGCCGACCAGAGCAGCTGGGTGGTGGCGGCGCCCGGCCCTCGGGTGGCCCGGTCGAGCCGGTGGATCACCACCAGCCCGATCCCGTTCAGCAGCACCGCGATCGGCAGCAGCAGCGGGTCCGCGTACCGGGCCCGCCACCGGACCACGGCGTGCGCCGCCAGGGCGAGCACCCCGAGCGCGGCACCGTACCCGGCCGCGTCGGCCGGGACGCGGCCGTCCAGGTTGACGCCCACCTCGACGTAGCCGAACACGGCGATCAGGACGGCGCCGACCACCAGGGCGAGCTCGGTGGCACGTCCGGTCGGCACCGGCCGGCGCGGCCCGGCGGCGGATCTCGGCACGGCGGAGGGTGTCGCCACGGACCGTCCTGGGGTAGCGGGAGGACCCGGTGCCGCCGGCCGGGGGATGCCGGCCGGGGCGGACCGGCGGGGCCGGTCCACCCCGGTGGGAGCGGCGGTCGGACTCGGGGTCAGACGGTGGCGCGGGAGGCCTCGACGGTCGCCTTCAGCTCGGCCTCGGCGGCGTCCGAGAGCGAGGTCTGGATGATCTGCCCGCCGAACCGGGCCAGCGCCGGGACGACCTTGTCCGCGGTCGCCGTGCGCACCAGCAGGAACACGGCGGCGGTGCCGGGCTGGAGGTGCTCGCCGACCTGGCGCATGAAGTCGTCGTCCACCCCGATGTCGGTGGAGGCGCCCACCGCCGCCCCGGTCGCGCCGCCGACCGCCGCGCCCACCAGGGGCATGAAGAACAGCAGGCCGATGACCCCGCCCCAGAGCGCGCCGCTCGCGGCACCCGCCCCGGTCGTGCTGACCTGCTGGTGCAGCTTGATCCTGCCGTCCGCGCGCCGCTCGACGACGACCGCGTCCTCCAGTTCGATCAGCTTCTGCTTCTGGAGCCCGATCGCCTCGCTGCGCACCGCCTGGGCGGTGGCGAGGTCCGGGTAGGCGATCGCGAACAGGTTGCTCACTGCGGGGTCCTTCCAGGGTGTCGGACAGGCCGGCCGGGTCCGGACGCCCGTACGGCGGCGCCCGTGTCCCGTTTCGTCACCCTAACGAGCAATATCCATGTTTATCGGTTCTTCGCTGCGGTGTGTCCGCCATTGCCGGAATCACCCGGGACCCCGCTCACTCCGGCCGCCGCCCGGCCAGCGACGCCACCCCCGCCCCGACCCCGGCCAGCAGGACGACGGCCACCGCCAGGCTCGCCCAGGGCACCGCGATCCGACCGGTCCGGGCCGCCGAGACCAGCCCGCGCACCGCCGCGTTGGCCGGCGAGGCCGGCACCACCAGCAGCAGCGTGGCCAGCAGCAGGGCCGTCGGGACGCCGTACTGCGCCCGGACCGGCACCGGACGGTTCGACACCGCCCCGACCAGCACCCCCAGCAGCGCGCAGACCGCCGAGGCCGCCAGCCCGGCCGCCACCGCCGGCCCGGCCCCCGGGGCCCCCGGCGCCCCCGCGTTCGCCACCGGCCCGCTGGTCCACCACACCGCCGCCACCTGACCCGCCGCCAGCACCAGCGACACCGTCAGCGCCGCCAGCAGCGCCCCCAGATGGACCCGGACCGGGCCCGCCGCCGCCACCAGGCAGGCCCGCGAGGCCGGCGGCTCCGCAGCCAGCACGCTGCGCACGTACCAGGCGCTCACCGGCAACAGCACCCCCGCGCCGAAGCCGAGGCCGCCCAGCAGCGGGTCGCCCGCCGCCACCCCGACCACCAGCGACAGCGCGTACGCCAGGAACGGCGGCAGCCAGGCGTGCGAGCGCAGCAGCAGCTCCAGGTGGTACCGGGTCAGCGCCCCGATCCGCGCCGTCACCGCTCCCCCTCCTCGCGCCGCCGCACCGCCAGCACCCGGACGGCCGGGCGGCCCAGCAGCAGCCGGCGCAGCAGCGCGTCCGAGTGCGCGGCCGGCACCACCAGCCGCACCGCCGTCCCGGCCAGCGCGGCGGCCTCCGGCGCTCCCGGCAGCCGCGCCGGCAGCGGGGCACCGTCCTCGACGTCCACCTCGACCTCCATCACCGGGCCGTCCGGCACCGGCTCCCGCACCCCCTCCTCGACGGGCCGCAGCCCGCCGTCCGCGTCGACCCGGTACGCCGCGCTGGTCAGCCCGGCCAGCCGGGCCGGGTCGTGGTCGACGAACAGCACCGTGCCGCCCGCCGCCGCCCGCTCGGCGGCGGCCTCGTCCAGCACCGCCCGGGCCTCCGGGTCCAGCCCGGTCCAGGCCTCGTCCAGCAGCAGCACCCGTGCCTCGGGGAGCAGCGCCTGGGCGACGGCGACCTTCTGGCAGGTGCCCTTCGACAGCCGGCTCAGCGGCGTGCCCGCCCGGTCCGCGACACCGAAGCGGTCCAGCAGCTCCCCCGCCCGCCGCCGCGCCCGCTCCGCCGGCAGCCCGTGCACCCGGCCCACCCGCAGCAGGTAGGAGGCGGCGTCGAAGGGCAGCGCCGGCGGGAAGCGCTCGGGCACGTACGCCGCCGGACCGGGCCGCGTCACCCGCCCCGTGCTCGGCCGCTCGATCCCGGCGGCCAGCCGCAGCAGGGTCGACTTGCCGCTCCCGTTCCGCCCGGCGATCCGCACCAACTCGCCCGGCCCCGCCGCCAGATCGACCCCGCGCAGGATCCACCGCTCCCGCCGCCCGTACCGCTTGCCGACCGCCGTCAGCTCCATCCCGCCCCCGCTCCGGTCCGTTGTGCACGGAAGGCTATCCAGCCGGGAGTGAAGCCCGTGTGAGCGAATTCCTCATCCGTGCGCCGGAGTTCGCGCCGGAGCTGGTTGAGGCACGATCCGGACTCGTTTCGCCATGACGAACTGATGATCCCTAGTATCGGCCGGGTGACTACCGGACGACGACCACAGACCAGGCTCGGCAGCCTGCTGGCGGCCTTGGCGATAACGGGCGCCTCGCTGCTCCTCGGCCTGCCCGCCCACGCCGACGAACCATCAGCCGGGGCCGCTCCCGCGACCAAGGAGGCCCCCCGGGTCGACCTGGTCCTGGACGTCAGCGGCTCCATGCGCGAGGCGGACATCCAGGGCAAGAGCCGCATCGCGGTGGCCCAGCAGTCGCTGAACGAGGTGATCGACGCGCTGCCCGCGGAGACCGAGTTCGGCATCCGCACCCTGGGCGCGACCTACCCCGGCAACGACAAGGCCCAGGGCTGCCAGGACACCAGGCAGCTCTACCCGGTCGGCAAGACCGACAAGGTCGAGGCCAAGACCGCCGTCGCCACCCTGCGGCCCACCGGGTTCACCCCGATCGGACTGGCCCTGCGCGGCGCGGCCCAGGACCTCGGCAAGGGCGAGACCACCCGCCGGGTGGTGCTGATCACCGACGGCGAGGACACCTGCACCCCGCCCGACCCCTGTGACGTCGCCCGCGAGCTCGCCTCCCAGGGCATCCACCTGGTGGTCGACACCCTGGGCCTGGCCCACGACGACAAGACCCGCCAGCAGCTGCTCTGCATCGCCAACGCGACCGGCGGCACCTACACCGACGTCCGCACCCAGGAGCAGCTCACCGACAAGGTGAAGCAGCTGGTCGACCGCTCCAACGACACCTACACGGTGACCCCGGTCAAGACCACCGGCACCGACAAGTGCGAGAACGCCCCGGTGCTCGCCCCGGGCGTCTACACCGACCGCGAGAAGTTCTCCGAGCACCGCGTCTACAAGGTCCCGGTCAAGTCCGGCCAGGAACTGCGCGCCTCGGTCAGCGTCGCCCTCGACCGCCCGGTGGCCCGGGACTACGGCGTCCTGCTCCAGGCCACCAGCGCGACCGGCCAGGAGCTGGTCCGCGGCACCGACGCCGGCAGCAGTCGCACCGACGTGGTCTCCACCGGTCTGCGCTGGTCCACCGACGACTCCAAGGGCTACGTCGCCACGAGCCCCAAGGCCACCAAGGACGCCAAGGAGAAGCCGGAGACCACCGTCTGCCTGGTCGTCAGCAACGCGCTGGCCCCGCAGGCCGGCGTGCAGGCCGACCCCGGCATGCCGGTGGAGCTGACCGTCGACCTGGCCACCGCCTCGCCCGCCCCGGAGGGCGCCGCGATGGGCCTGGGCCGCGGCTGGATCCTGCTGCTCACCCTCACCCTGGCCGGCCTCGTCTTCGGCCTGCTCTTCGGCTGGATCGCCCGTTGGCGGATCTCCGTCTGGCGGGAGAACTGACCATGCGTACGACGATCCGCGGCGCCCTCGCCGCCCTCGCCCTGCTGCCCGCCCTGGCCCTGGGCGCCCCGGCCGCCTCGGCCGCCTCGCCGTCCCCCTCGGCGAGCGCGAACGGCACCCCGGCCCCGGCGACCAAGGCCGGGACCTCCTTCCTGACCGCGGTCAACCTCTCCCCCGGCCAGGACGCCAACGTCGCCGTCTCCACCGGTGACTACCTGTACTGGGCGTTCGGCGCCTCCGAGGGCCAGACCCCGACGGTCGGCCTGACCGTCAACCTGGCCCCCTCGGCCGACCGGCACGGCCCGCAGACCTGGTCCGTCGAGGTCTTCGACGGGCTGCGCCGCCGCCAGGCGTGCACCGCCGGCACCCAGAACGCCACCGCCGAGCAGAGCGCCACCACCCTGACGCTCGACTGCACCCTGCGCGAGGTCCGCACCTGGGCCGAGCCGTGGTCCGGCGACCCGCTGCCCGGCACCTACTACGTGCGGCTGTCCGTCAGCGACGTCCCCCAGCCGGACCTCGGCCTGGCCTCCTCGGTCCGGCTGCACGTGGCCGCCAAGGGCGACGCCGACAACGCCCAGCCGGAGGGCGGCGAGCTGAAGGCCCCGCTGGTCCCGCCGGCCGGCGGCGGCGCGAGCACGGCCAAGGCGGCCGCGCCGGTGGCCCAGGAGGAGCACTGGTACACCGGCTGGTTCTCCGGCTGGAACAGCCGCTGGTACTGGACGGTCGGCGGTGCCTTCCTGGCCGCCCTGGCCGGCATCCTCGGCTACAACCTGACCCGGCACCCGCACGGGCAGCGGCCCGGCCGCTACGGCGCCGTCCCGCCCCAGGGCTCCCCGCACAGCGGCAGCTACGCGGGCTCGGACCGCCCCTGAGGCACCTCCCGGAGGGCCGGCCGGACGTCGTTCCGGCCGGCCCTCCGGCGTTCCCGGGTCGGTGGCGTACGGCCGCGTACGGCCGCGTCCACCGCGCTCAGCCGCGGAACAGGTTGTGCCCCACGTCGGACGGGACCTCGTCCTGGAACGGCGCGCTGCCCGGCCCCGGCACGTGCTCGCCGGGGACCGGCTCGTCGCCCTCCCGGTGCAGCAGCACGACCCCGTCCTCGGCCCACAGCTGCCGGTAGCCGTGCGCCAGCAGCAGCCGGATCCGCGCGGCCTGCTCCGTGTCCGTCTTGAACGGGAAGGACCGCTTGTCGCCCCGCATGAGCACGTACTCGCGCCCGCGCGGCGTGTCGTCGACCAGCACCACGTCCGTCCGGGCGGTCAGCCGCGGCGCGATCTGGTTGTCCGCCTCGACGGAGGCCCCGTCCGGGATCAGCGCGGCCGCCCGCACCAGCGCCGCCTCGCTGGTCCTGGGCGCCCAGGAGGACGGCACCGCCAACGGCAGCAGTCCGATCGGCAGCGCGGCCACCAGCGCGATCCCGGCCGCGCCGAGGCCCAGCCGGCGGGCCCGCCGCACGCTCCGCTCCGGCCGCCCGGTGGCGCTCAGCCGGCCCAGCACCTCGATCGCGGCGGTGAGCAGGATCGGCCACAGCAACGAGTCGTAGTGCCGGGCGATCGACCAGTGGTTGGGATTGCTGGAGAGGATCCGCTCGGCCAGCAGCGGCACCGCGCACAGCACGGTGGCCGAGCGCAGCGGCAGCAGCAGCGTGGTGCCGAACAGCCACAGCAGCAGCAGCGGCTTGAGCGGCTGGTCGAAGGCGGTCCGGACCAGCAGGAACGGGTCGTGCAGCAGGTTGCGCAGCGCCTCGCCGCCGTCCGCGCCGAGCGCCGCGTAGTTCCAGTAGTAGCCGGGCTCCCCGCCCATCGCCGGGATGAGCAGGCCGATGGCCAGCGCCGAGGCGGCCGGGCCGCCCAGCAGCAGCCCGAGGCCGGTGAGGCGGCCCGCCCGGTCGCCGGTGCGGCGGGTGCGCAGCAGCAGCACCAGGCCGTACGCCCCGACCATCAGGCCGAGGTCCTCCTTGGTGCAGCACAGCAGCAGGCCGGCCAGCAGCACCGTGCCGTACCGGCGGGCCAGCCCGCGCTCCAGCATCAGCAGGGTCAGCGGGACCGCGAAGGCGACCTCGTGGAAGCCCACCCTGGCGGCGACCAGCAGCGGCCAGCCGAGCGCGTGGACCAGGCCCGCCAGGTCGGCGGCCCGCCGGGCGGTGCGCGGCTCGGCGCCGGCGAAGGCGTACCCGGCGATCCGCCGGATCAGCGGCACCCCGGCCGCGAACAGCAGCGACTGCCCGATGATCAACGAGCGCGGGTCGTCCCAGATCCAGTACAGCGGCGCGAGCAGCGCCAGCACCGGCGAGAAGTGGTCGCCCAGCAGCGAGAAGCCGGGCGGGAACTCGTGGTGGAAGCTCTTCAGCGTGGAGACGGGCAGCCCGAAGTGGGCGTAGCCGCGCACGCCCTGGTCGAAGATCCCGAGGTCGAAGCCGCCGAGCGAGACGGACGTCCAGCCCTGCAGGCCGATGGCGCAGGTCACCGCGAAGCAGAGCGCGGTGAGCAGCGCGGTGCGACGGGCCGGGCCGAGCAGGACGGCGGCGGCCAGCCGGCGGGCGGCGGGCACGGCGGCGGTCGGCGTCGGGGGTGCGGTCTGGGTGGTCACGTGAGGTCTGGTCCGTCCGGTCTGGGTCCGTGGGTCCGGTCCGTCAGGTCCGGTTCGTCAGCTCTGGGTCGCGGTCCGGCCGGTCGGCGGACAGGGCCCGTGTCCCGCCGCCGGTGGCCGCGACGGCCTGGCTCCGGGCGCGGTACAGCCGCACGCCCAGGGTGACCAGGACGGCGATCGCGATCGGCGGGTAGATCGCGCCGGGCAGCTGCCAGTACCAGGCGACCCCGCGGCCCCACCGGTGCGGCACCGTCCACATGACGTGGGAGAGGAACACCAGCAGGGTCAGGCCGAACAGCACCTGCCGGGCCCTGGTCCGGGCCTCCACCGCCAGCAGGGCGAGGAGCGGCACGCACCAGACCCAGTGGTGGGTCCAGCTGATCGGCGAGACCAGCAGCGCGGTGAGCGCGGCGCAGACCGCGCCCCAGGCGTCGGCCCGGCGCAGCACCTTCGCCGAGCGCCCGGCCAGCACCGCCACGCCGAGCCCGAACACCGCGACCACGGCCGAGGCGACGAGCCCGACCGTGCCGGGGTCGTTGACGTCGAGCAGCCGGCAGACCGCCCCGCGCAGCGACTGGTTGTCCACCAGGACGGTCACGCCGACCCGGCTCGGGTCCCAGAGGTAGTTCGTCCAGAACCCGTACGAGGCCTCCGGCAGGGCGGCCCAGCCGATCAGGCCCGCCGCCAGGAAGGTGCCGGCCGAGACCAGCGCGGCCCGGACCCGGCCGGTCAGGAACAGGTAGACGGCGAACAGGCCGGGGGTGATCTTGATGGCGGTCGCCAGGCCGATGCCCACGCCCTTGAGGCGGTTGCCGTCCGGGCGGGTCAGGTCCCACAGGACCAGGCAGAGGATGCCGAGGTTGACCTGGCCGTACTGGAAGGTGGTGAAGACCGGCTCCAGCCAGACGCCGACGCCGGTCGCCAGGATCACCACGGCCGCGCGGTGCTGCCTGGGCCAGCCGGCCAGCTTGAGCGAGAGGTGCACGGCCGCGGCGAGCAGCGCGTAGTTGAGGAGCATCACCAGGACGCGCAGGGTGCTCACGCCGAACCAGGTGCTCGGCACGAAGAGCATCGCCGCGAACGGCGGGTAGGTGGCCGGCAGGTCCCAGCCGGGCAGCCGCATCGCGTAGAGGTCCTCGCCGCGGACGACGGCCTGGCCCTCGGCCCGGTAGACCAGCATGTCGACCATGGTGGCCCCGTGGGTGTGCCGGAACCAGGCGAAGAGTGCCAGGGAGACCGCCGCCACGCAGGCCGCCGTGAACGTCCAGGAATTCGGTCTTCCGGTTTCCGCCGCGCCGTCGGACTGTTCCGGGCCCGACTGCCGCACCCGCCGTTTCAGACCGAACTCGCGCACCGCGATGGCACCTCGTCGAGATAGACCAGATCGTTCCCTCGTCAGCGTCTGGGCCAACCCACCATAACCGACCCCCCTGAGGCCCAAACCGCGTCAGAAACGGGTTCAGGAGAACGGTGTGACCTCGCTCACGAACACCCCTTGGGGGGCTCCGGCGGCGGCCCCGGCGGCCAAAACGCGAAATCCCGCCGGGAGTTGCCTCCCGGCGGGATTTCGTCGACCGGCCTGAGCCGGTCCGTTGGGTGGAGCTGAGGGGATTCGAACCCCTGACCCCCTCGATGCGAACGAGGTGCGCTACCGGACTGCGCCACAGCCCCAACGAGAAGAAACTCTAGCACCTTTCGGAGGGGGTCCGTGACCACCCCCCGGATCGCGGTCCCGGCCGGGGGGTGGCCCTGGTCATTCGTTGGCCGCGCGCGGGCGCGACTCGGGAGCCTGGGGCTCCGCGTACTGGTCGAACAGCGGGGTCTTGCGGGACTCCGCGGGGCGGCCGGCGGTCCAGGTGCCGGGGGCCGACAGGTCGAGGCCGCGGGACACCCTGGGGGCGACCGGGGCGGTCACGTAGGTCGGCAGCGGGACGGGCACCGGCTCCCAGGAGTCCGGTCCGGCCGCGCCGCGCTCGCGCATGCCGTCGACCCACTCCTCGTGCTCGGTCGCCTCGGCCACCGCGGAGGCGGAGGGCACCGAGACGGTCGCCTGCTCGGGGTCGACGGCCAGCCGCAGGTGCGGGCGGCGGGCGGCCCGCCCCTCGACGGGCGCGGCCGGGGCCGGCTCCTCGGCGGCGGGCGCCTCGGCCGGGGCACTGTCGGGCGCCGGGGCAGCGGCGCGCCGCTGCTCGCGCTTGCGCAGCTGCTCGGCGGCCTGGGCGGCCCGGACCCGGTCGAGCTTCACCTCGTACCGCTGGCGCTCCAGCTTGCGCAGGTGGCCGATGTACAGGGTGAGGAGGACCGCCGGGACGGCCGGGACCCAGAGGAAGGCCAGTCCGGCCACCGCGGCGACCACCGCGCCGAGCGCGAAGGAGAGGAAGAGGACGGTGACCATCCGGCGCCGGCGGGCCAGCAGCCGCGCCCTGCGCTCGGTGCCGGCCTGCGCCGGCTCGGGGACCGGCCGTTCCGCCGGGCGCCGCACCGGGGGTTCGGGCTCCCGCGCGGGGTCGCCGGAGACGGCCTCGTCCCGTTCGGGAGGGCCGTCGCTGCTCTGCTTGTCGTCGTCACGCGGTTCGTCGCCCAGGGCCCGGGCCGCCCGCCGCTCCAGCGCCGAACGCCCGGCCAGCAGGCGGATGGCGGTGCTGAAGCGTTCCGTCGGGCGCGCCTCGTTGAGTTCGTCCTGCCTGCGGAGCCACATCGGCACCAGATAGGCGGCCCAGGCCCCTACGATGACGGCGTAGATAAGGCCGCTACTGCTCACGATTCACACCGTACGGGCGGTGGGGAAGGCCTGGCAGCAATTTGGCGCGGCGTGTCGTGTGATCAAGCTGATTCTCCGACTATTTTGCCGCTATTTGTGCGGGTCCGGTGCGCCTTCGATGCCATATCGATATTTCTTTCGAACATACATTCAATTACTTGCCCCGCGCCCGGAACTGAGCGCCCGCCAGCGCTCCAGCATCCCCTCCGGGACCTCCTCGTCGGTCAACGCGTAGACGAGGTGGTCGCGCCAGTCGCCGTCGATGTGGAGATAGCGCGGACGGATTCCCTCCGAGCGGAAGCCGAGCTTTTCCACCACCCGGCGGCTCGGGCCGTTCTCCGGGCGGATGCAGACCTCGATCCGGTGCAGTCCGAGCGTGCGGAAGCAGTGGTTCACCGAAAGCGCCACGGCGGTCGGGATGATGCCCCGGCCGGCCACCGCCTCGTCCACCCAGTACCCGATGTTCGCCGAGCACATCGAGCCCCAGGTGATCCCGCCGACGGTCAACTGGCCGACCAGCTGCCCCTTGTGGAGCACGACGAAGGGCAGCATCCGGCCGGCCGAGGCCTCGCCGCGCAGGAAGCGGACCATCTGCCGGTAGGTCGGCCTGGGGCCGGCCGCCCGGCCCGCCGGGCCGGGCGGCACGGTGGCCTCCCAGCGGCGCAGCCAGTCCCGGTTGCGGCGGCTCACCTCCTGCCACTCGCGCTGGTCGCGGGCCCGGATCGGGCGCAGCACGACCTCCCCCTCGTGGAGTTCTACCGGCCAGCCGGCGTTCAGTGCCCGCTCCTGGATGCTGGAGCCCCGGGGGCCGGGGCGTCGGTCCGGGGGTGGTCCCCGCCGCCGAGCTGGTCGACGGCGTGGGCGAGCAGCGGCTCCAGGACGGCCAGGCCGTCCCTGACGCCGCCGGTCGAGCCCGGCAGGTTGACGATCAGGGTACGTCCGGCGAGCCCGGAGAGCCCGCGGGAGAGCGCCGAGGTCGGCACCTTCTCCCGGCCGTACGCGCGCACGGCCTCGGCGATGCCCGGGACGTGACGGTCGATCACCCGGGCCGTCATCTCGGGGGTGAGGTCGGTCGGCGAGATCCCGGTGCCGCCGGTGGTCAGCACCACGTCGTAGCCGGCGGCGACGGCCTCGCGCAGCACGGCCTCCACCGGCTCGCCGTCCGGGACGACCCGGGGGCCGTCGGCGGTGAAGCCCATCGCGGTCAGGCCGGCCACCAGCAGCGGGCCGCCCCGGTCCTCGTAGACCCCGGCCGAGGCCCGGTTGGAGACGGTGACGGCCAGCGCCCGCCCGGCGGGCGTCACGCGTCCACCTCCGGGGCGAACCAGTCGCCGCTCTTGCCGCCGGTCTTGCTCAGCACCCGGACGGACTCGATCGTGGCGCCCTTGTCCACCGCCTTGACCATGTCGACGACGGTCAGCCCGGCCACCGCGACGGCGGTCAGCGCCTCCATCTCGACGCCGGTGCGGTCGGCGGTCCTCACGGTGGCGGTGATCTCGACGGCGTCGTCCGCGACCGCGAGGTCGACCTTGACGCCGGAGACCGCGATCGGGTGGCAGAGCGGGATCAGGTCCGGGGTCTTCTTGGCGCCCATGATGCCGGCGATCCGGGCCACCGCGAGGGCGTCGCCCTTGGGCACGCCCTCGCCGCGCAGCAGCTCGACCACCTGCGGGGAGACCCGCACCCGGCCGGCCGCCACCGCGGTGCGCGCGGTGGTGGCCTTCTCGGAGACGTCGACCATCCGGGCCGCGCCCTGGTCGTCGACGTGGGTGAGGCGGTCGCCGGGGGGAGGTGTCGTCACGGGTAACTCCAGGGGCGCGCAGGTCGAATACGGCGCTACCGTACCGTTCCCCGGTCCGGCGAACGGATCAGGAGTCCAGCAACACCACGTCCACCTCGCTGCCGGCGGGCAGGCGGGTGGTCTCCTCGGGGACGGTGATCAGGCAGTTCGCCCGCGCCAGCGCGCCGACCAGGTGCGATCCGGCGCCGCCCACCGGCTCGACCGTGCCGTAGAACGCCGAGTAGCGGCCGCGCAGGAACTGCCGCCGGCCGGCCGGGGAGCGCAGCTCCGCCGGGCAGAGCGCCCGGACGACCGGGCGGTGCACCTCGGCCGCCCCCAGCATGGTGCGGATGACCGGGCGGACGAAGAGCTCGAAGGAGATGTAGGCGCTCACCGGGTTGCCGGGCAGGGCCAGCAGCGGCACCCCGGCCGCGCCGCCGATCCGGCCGAAGCCCTGCGGCTTGCCGGGCTGCATCCGCAGGCGCCGGAAGTCGACCCCGCCGTAGGACTCGAAGACCTCCTTGACCACGTCGTACGCGCCGACGCTGACCCCACCGCTGGTGACGATCAGGTCGGCCCGGCCGAGCTGGTCCTCCAGGACGGCACGCAGCCGGTCGGCGTCGTCCGGGACGGCACCGACCCGGTAGGCGATGGCGCCGGCGTCCTGGGCGGCCGCGGTGAGGGTGAAGCTGTTGGAGTCGGAGATCTGCCCGGGGCCGACCGGCTCGCCGGGCTGGACCAGCTCGCTGCCGGTGGACAGCACCACGACCCGGGGGCGCGGGCGGACCTTCACGGTGGGCCGGCCGATCGCGGCGAGCAGGCCGAGCTGGGCGGGGCCCAGCCGGGTGCCGGCCTCCAGCACCCGGGTGCCGGCAGCGACGTCGCTGCCGCGCCGGCGGACGTGCGCGCCCTCGGCGACCGGGCGCAGGACCCGCACCTCCTCGTCCGGGACGGGCGCGGTCATCGCGGCGGCGGCCACCCCGGTGCCGGTGCCGCCGTCCGTCCACTCGACCGGGGCGACGGCCTGGGCGCCGGGCGGCAGCGGGGCGCCGGTCATGATCCGGGCGGCCTGGCCGGGGCCGACCCGGGGCAGCTCACCGGCGCCGGCGGCGATGTCGCCCACCACCGAGAGCACCGACGGGTAGGCGTCGGTGGCGCCGTCGGTGTCGGCGGTGCGGACCGCGTAGCCGTCCATCGAGCTGTTGTCGAAGGACGGCAGGTCGCCGTCGGCGACCACGTCCTCGTCGAGCCGGCAGCCCTGGGCGTCGAGCAGTTGGAGCTCGATCGCGGGCAGCGGGCCGACCGCGGCCAGCACGTCGGCGAGGTGCTCGTCCACCGTCCACAGCCGCGCGGCCGCCGGGGCCGGGTCCGCTCCGGCGTCGCAGCAGGCGCTGGGCGTGGTGCGGTGCTCGGTGGACCCGGTCATCGGCGGCTCGCTCTCTGTCGTGGTCGGTCCTGCGTCAGGCCTGCATCTCGGAGCCGACGAACTCCCGCAGCCAGGAGCGGAACTCCGGGCCCAGGTCCTCGCGTTCGGCGGCCAGACGGACGATAGCGCGCAGGTAGTCGGCCCGGTCGCCGGTGTCGTAGCGGCGGCCCTTGAACAGCACGCCGTGCACCTGGCCGCCGTCCGCCGCCTCGCGGTTGGTCAGCTCGCGCAGGGCGTCGGTCAGCTGGATCTCGCCGCCGCGGCCGGGCGGGGTCTCCCGCAGCACCTCGAAGACCAGCGGGTCGAGGACGTAGCGGCCGATCACGGCGTAGTTCGACGGGGCCTCGCCGGGCTCGGGCTTCTCGACCAGGTCGGTCACCTGGAAGACGTCCTCGCCGAAGCCGTTCGCCTTGACGGCGGCGCAGCCGTAGAGGTGGATCTGGGAGGGCTCGACCTCCATCAGGGCGACGACCGAGCCGCCGAGCTGCTGCTGCACCTCGATCATCCGGGAGAGCAGCGGGTCGCGCGGGTCGATCAGGTCGTCGCCGAGCAGGACGGCGAAGGGCTGGCCGGCGACGTGCTGCTCGGCGACCGACACCGCGTGGCCGAGGCCCTTCGGGTCACCCTGGCGGACGTAGTGCATGTTGGCCAGCTCGACGGACTCGCGGACCCGGGCCAGGCGCTGCTCGTCGCCCTTGCGGACCAGCAGCTCCTCCAGCTCGTAGGCGCGGTCGAAGTGGTCCTCCAGCGCGCGCTTGTTGCGGCCGGTGACCATCAGTATGTCGGACAGGCCCGCGGCGGAGGCCTCCTCGACGACGTACTGGATCGCCGGCTTGTCGACGACCGGGAGCATCTCCTTCGGGGTGGCCTTGGTCGCCGGGAGGAAGCGGGTGCCCAGTCCGGCCGCGGGTACCACGGCCTTGGTTACCGGAACTCGGGAGTTGGTCGTCGTCATGCGTTTACCTTACTCAGGCACGTTTTCGCCCGGCCGAGCGCGGGCGGACGGCCAGGACAGCACGTCGCGGGGCCCGGCCACGGTGGCTGGCGTATGGGTCACGACCGGCCGGGAGACGTGGTCCCGGCCGACACAGGCCGACAGACTACCCGCCTTTTCCGAACGGTGACGCTCGGGCTCCGCTCCGTGACCGGGCGGGCGACCGGCCTGTTCGGAGCGGTCGGCGCGGGGCCGGCCGGGCTCCCCGGGGGACCGGACCGAGAGCCGCCAGCAGTCGCCGCCGGCCGCCCGGGCCTCGGCGAGCGCGGTGTCGGCGGCGCGCAGCAGGACGGCCGCGTGGGCGCCGTCCTCGGGCAGCACGGCGATGCCGGCGGCGGCGGTCAGGCCGTTGCCGCCGGCCGGGCGGGACTCGCGCGGGCCGGAGGACCAGTCCAGCAGCAGGTGTCGGCGGACCGACCAGACCAGCCGCTCGGCGACCTGCGCGGCGCCCTCCGCGCCGGTGTCCGGCAGCACCACAAGGAACTCCTCGCCGCCGTAGCGGCCGAGGGTGTCGGCCCGGCGGATCTCCATCGCGAGCCGCTGGGCGAGGTCGCGCAGGACGGCGCCCGCCCGGCCCCGGCCGTGCTCGGCGACGACCGCGTCGAAGCCGGTGATGGCCAGCATCAGCACGGCGAGCGGACGCGGGCCGTCGGCCTGCCCGGTGTGCTCGGCGCGGCGGGCCCGTTCGATCTCCCGGTCCAGGGTGAGCTGGAGGTGGCGGTAGTTCCACACCCCGGTGAGCGGGTCGCAGGAGGCGGTGCGCTCCAGGTCGGCGCAGCGCTCCTCCAGTTCGGCGATCCGCCCGCGCAGCCGCTGCGCCCCGGCGGCGGCCCCGGCCCGCTCCCGCCGTCCGCGCAGTCCGAGGGCGGTGGCGCCGGCCAGTGCGGGGACGCTCAGTGCGGCCAGGGCCTGGACCAGCAGCGGGGTGGTCAATGGGGGGTGCCCCTTCGCGTGGAAGGCTCTGCGCGTCGACGGTGCGCAGGCCAGGAGGATCGGATGAACGAGGATCGGATGCCCAACGAGAAGAGCGGCCTGAGGACACGGCTGCTGGCTCGGCGGCGCGAACTGGCCGCCGGGGACCGCGCGGCGGCGGCCGACGCCCTGGCCGGGCACGCCGGGGAGCTGGCCGCCGCCGGGGCCACGGTGGCCGCGTACGTCTCGGTGGGCGCCGAGCCCGGGACCCGGCCGCTGCTGGACGCGCTGCGGGCGCGCGGGGTGCGGGTGCTGCTGCCGGTGCTGCTGCCGGACAACGACCTGGACTGGGCCGCGTACGCGGGGCCCGAGGCGCTGGCCCCGGCCGGGCGCGGGCTGCTGGAGCCGGTCGGCCCGCGGCTCGGGCCGCAGGCGGTGACGGAGGCCTCGGTGGTGCTGCTGCCGGGCCTGGCGGTGGACCGCTCCGGGCTGCGGCTGGGGCGGGGCGGCGGCAGCTACGACCGGGTGCTGGCCCGGCTGGCCCGCTCCGGTGCCCGGCCGGTGCTGGCGGTGCTGCTGTACGAGCACGAGCTGCTGGAGGGGGTGCCGGCCGAGCCGCACGACCGGCCGGTGGACCTGGCGGTCCTGCCCTCGGGGGTGCGCCGGCTCGGCTGAGGAGCCGGCTCGGCCGGGGAGCGCCGCTGCCCCGTGCCCCGGAACGGCGGCGGCCCCGCTCCCCTGGGGGGGAACGGGGCCGCCGGGCCGTACGGGCGTCAGCCGGTGGTGAGCACCAGCTTGTGCTTGGTGGCCTTCTCGACCGCGTCGGGCGAGTAGGCCCAGGTCAGCAGCTTGCCCTTGAGCCAGAGGTCGGTCTGGTCGTTGTAGTTGTCGTGGAAGGCGTGGCCGGAGGCGCCGCCGACGTTGACCCAGCGCGAGGAGTCGAGGTCGTTGAGGTCGACCACCATGCGCATCGACGGGATCCAGTCGACCTGGTAGCCGGCCGCCGCGTTCCAGCCGGCCGCGTCGACCGCCGCCGAGCCGCCGGAGAGCCGGTACGGGCCGCGGTTGAGCAGCTTGTGCACCGCGCCGGAGGCGATCGAGGAGTTGTCGGTGCCGAGGGTCTGCTCGCGCAGCTCCAGCTTGTGCAGGCGGCCCCAGCTCCAGGTGGAGACGTCCTTGCTGAGCAGCGAGGTCAGTTCCTGGCGGGCGTTCTTCATCGCCTCCTGGAGCAGGTTGTCCAGGCCCTTCTGCTCCTTGTGCTGGTCGTCGATGTACGTCCACCAGGAGCTGTCGGGCTTCTCCAGCTGCTGGCGCACCACCTCGGTCCAGCGGTCGCCGCCGTCCGGCTGGGCCTTGCCCGGCTCACGGGTGCCGCACTCGGTGACGATCTTGGTGGAGCTGTCCGGCTTGGTGGGGTCGTCCTGCTGGCGGACCAGCAGGCAGTTGTCCTTGGCCCGCAGGTCTGCCGGGAACTTCTGGCCGAAGGCGAGGATCAGCAGCTGGCGCCAGACGCCGTTGTAGTAGGCGGCGGCCGCGGAGTCGGCGTCCTGGTGGAAGTTCCAGTCCTTCAGCAGGTCCTGGGCCTCGCGCACGTACGGGTCGCTGATCGGCTGCTTGAGCAGCAGCGGGACCAGCGTCTTGGCCATCACGCTGGTGTTGTCCAGCTGGAGGGTCTGCATGTCGTCCGGCGAGATCTTGCCGTTGTTCTTGAGCAGGCCCTCGATCTGGTCGGTGATCTCCTTGGCGCGGGTGCCGTACTCCCAGTCCTTGGTCAGGCTGTACTTGTAGCTCGGGTCCACCACGGCCTGGTTGGCGGTGACGATGTACCCGGCCGAGGGGTTGAGGCTCCAGGGCAGCGCGGTGAAGGGGATCGGGTCCTTCCACTGGTACGCGGAGTCCCAGCCCGGCGCCGGGAGGCTGCCGTCGCCCTTGCCGCGGACCGGGATGGTGCCCGGGGCCTGGTAGCCGATGTTCTTGGCGTCGGCGTAGATCAGGTTCTGCGCGGGGACGGTGAAGTCCTTGGCGGCGGCGCGGAACTCGTCCCAGTTCTTCGCCTTGTCCAGCTCGAAGACGGCGTCCATGGTCTTGCCGGGGCTGAGCGCCGTCCACTGCAGGGCGACGCCGTAGCCGCCGGTGCCGCGGTCCGGGGCGGAGGTGCCGTTGGGGGCGTACTTGCCGACGTTCTGCTGCTCGGTGCTCTGGTCGGAGATCAGCGGGGCGCCGGTCTGGGTGGTGCGGACGGTGATGGTGCGGTCCTCCCCGCCGGCGACCTTGATGGTCTCCTTGCGCAGGTCGAACTTCACGTCCTTGCCGTCGACCTGGTAGGTCTCCGGGCCGGTGACCTTCTCCAGGTAGAGGTCGGTGACGTCGGCGCCGAGGTTGGTGAAGCCCCAGGCGATGTCCTTGTTGTGGCCGATGACCACGCCGGGCATGCCCGCGAAGGTGAAGCCGGAGACGTCGTACTGGCAGGCCGGGGAGTTGGTCCGGCAGTGCAGGCCCATCTGGTACCAGACCGAGGGCAGGCCGGGGCCGAGGTGCGGGTCGTTGGCCAGCAGCGGCTTGCCGGTGGTGGTGTGCGAGCCGGCGACCACCCAGGAGTTGGACCCGATGCCCTGGCCGGGGCGGCCGAGCAGCTGCGGCATCGCGTCGATCCGGTCGGTCAGGCCCTGCAGCATCGCCTTGGTGGTGGCCGCGCCCTGGGTGGTGGCCGCCCCGGGGGCGGCGCCGGACTGCGGGGAGCCGTCGGCGGGGCGGTAGTTGTCGCCGGCCACGGTGCCGGCCTTCACGATGGTGCCGTTGCGCGCGTACGGGTAGTCCGGGTACAGCTCGGCGATCTTGTCCGGGCCGAAGTCCTGGGCCAGCAGCGAGCGGTCGATCTCCTCCTGGAGGTTCCCGGAGAGGTTCCAGGCCATCGCCTTGAGCCAGGCCACCGAGTCCACCGGGGACCACTGCTCGGGCTGGTAGCCGCCGTTGACCACGCCGAGCAGGCCGTACTCCAGCGAGGCCTTCGCGCCGCCGGGGTGCTCGGCGAGCCAGGCGTTCACGCCGTCCGCGTAGGCCTGGAGGTACTTCTTGGTCTCCGGCGACAGCTTGGTGTCGAACTCCTTCTGCGCCACCTGCCGCCAGCCCATGGTGCGGATGAAGGCGTCGGTGTCGACCTGGCTGTCGCCGAACATCTCGGAGAGCCGGCCGGCGGTGATGTGCCGGCGGACGTCCATCTCCCAGAAGCGGTCCTGCGCCTGGACGTAGCCCTGGGCACGGAACAGGTCCTCGTCGGTGTCGGCGTACAGCTGCGGGATGCCGTTGGCGTCCCGCTTGACGTCGACGGGCGCGCTCAGCCCCGCGACCTTGACGCTGCCGTCGACCTCCGGGAAGGAGGCGCGGACCGCGGAGACCCCGCGGTAGCCGCCGTAGCCGGTACCGGCCACCAGCAGCACGACCAGCACGATCACGATCAGACGGGCGCGCCGGAACTTCTTCGAGCGGGGCATCTGGGTCCTTGCGGTCCTGACTTCGGGGCGGGCGGGCGTGTCCAGGGCCTGCGGCCGTGACAGGGCACCACATTAGGCCGAGTCGGCCGGGCACCGTGAACGGGGGACCAAGCTAAAGATATGGCAAAATGTTAGACTGCGTAACGATCCACAAGGGGAGTATTGACGACTTCTTAACGCGTCGGCCCCACAGCACCGCCAGACACCCCGTCCGCCCCTGCCTGCCCGAGGTGCCCCTGCGTGAACGTCTCCCATCTGAACCAGCTCCTGCTCGAGTCCTCCGTGATCCTGCTGTTCGCGGTGGGTGCCGTCCGACTCTCGACCCGATCAGGGCTGCCCAGCCTGCTGATCTATCTGGGGATCGGTGTGGCGCTGGGCCAGAACGGGATCGGGGTCACGTTCAACAACGCCGAACTCACCCAGGTGCTCGGCTACGCGGCGCTCGTGGTGATCCTCGCCGAGGGCGGCCTCAAGACCAGCTGGCGCGAGATCAAGCCGGTGATGCCGGCCGCGACCGTGCTCGCCACCGTCGGCGTCGGCGTCAGCGTCTTCGCCACCGCCGCCGGCGCCCACTGGCTGGTCGGCCTGGACTGGCGCACCTCGCTGCTGCTGGGCGCCATCGTCTCCTCGACCGACGCGGCCGCCGTCTTCTCCGTCCTGCGGATGGTCCCGCTGCCGCACCGGCTCACCGGCCTGCTGGAGGCCGAGTCCGGCTTCAACGACGCGCCCGTCGTCATCCTGGTCGTCGCCTTCGCCACCACCGGCGAGCTGGACTCCTGGTACGTCCTGATCGGCACGATCGTCGCCGAGCTGGCGATCGGCGCCGCGATCGGCCTCGCCGTCGGCAAGATAGGCGCCTACGGGCTCAAGCACGTCGCGCTGCCTTCCTCCGGCCTCTACCCGATCGCCGTGATGGCGCTCACCGTCCTCGCCTACGCCGGCGGCGCGCTGCTGCACGGCTCCGGATTCCTCGCCGTCTACGTCAGCGCGGTGATACTCGGGAACTCCAAGCTGCCGCACGGCCCGGCCGTCCGGGGCTTCGCCGACGGGCTGGCCTGGATCGGGCAGATCGGCATGTTCGTCCTGCTCGGCCTGCTCGTCACGCCCGAGACCATGGGCGACGCGGTGGTGCCCGCACTGGTGATCGGCGCGGTGCTGGTGTTCCTGGCCCGGCCGCTGTCGGTGCTGCTCTCGCTGACCCCCTTCAAGGTGCCCGCCCGCGAGCAGGCGCTGCTGAGCTGGGCCGGGCTGCGCGGGGCGGTGCCCATCGTGCTGGCCACCATCCCCGTGGTCTCCGGCGCGCACCGGGCCGAGGACGTCTTCAACATCGTCTTCATCCTGGTCGTCGTCTTCACCCTGCTCCAGGGGCCGACCCTCCCCTGGGTCGCCAAGCGGTTGAAGATCGACGAGGGCGACATGGGCCAGGACCTGGGCATCGAGTCCGCCCCGCTGGAGAAGCTGCACGGACACCTGCTGTCGGTCGCGCTCTCCCCCGCCTCCAGGATGTCGGGCGTCGAGATCAGCGAACTGCGGCTGCCCAAGGGGGCGGCCGTCACCCTGGTCGTGCGCGAGGGGAACTCCTTCGTGCCGGACAAGGCGACGGTGCTGCGCGGCGGGGACGAGCTGCTGGTGGTGACGACGGACGAGGTCGGCGAGGCGGCGGAGCGGCGGCTGCGGGCCGTGGACAAGGGCGGCAAGCTCGCGGGGTGGCTCAACGGGCGGTGAGCCCGGGCCCCGGCCGGTCCTCCCCTGCCCTGCGGGCCGGGGAGGGCTCCGGTCCGGCCGTGGGGGCTGGCGCCGTCTACGCGCGTAACTGTATGATGGTTCGACCACGCCGTATGACCACAGCTAGACCACCCCCAGCATCTGCCTGACGCAGAGTTGGCGCGACCGCTCGGCGGCCGCGGTCCGGCCCCCGGCCACCAGGCCGGACCGACCCGGTATCTACCCCGGTCGACGCGCGAGAGGACGACTCTCGGCGCCGTCGGGGCTCCACCGTGCCCTGCCGCGCTACCAGGCAGCAGGAAGGACCGACCGTGACGGCGCGCCGAACGGTCGACACCGCCGCGGACCCCGCGGCCACCCCCGCAGCTCCGGCCCCCGCCCGCGTCGGGTACGGCGAGCTGCTGCGCACGCCCGGGGCCTGGACGTTCCTGGCCCCCGCACTGGTCGCACGACTGCCGTACGCGATGCTCAGCATGGGCATCCTGCTGCTCGTCACCCAGACCCACGGCTCGTACGGCACCGCCGGTACGGTCACCGCGGTCGCCGCCGTCGCCCAGGCCCTGATCGGGCCGCAGACCGGGCGGCTCGCGGACCGCTACGGCCAGTCCGCGGTGCTCGTGCCGACCGTCCTGGTGCACGCGGCCTCGGTCGGCGCGCTGACCGCGCTCGCACTCGGCCACGCCCCCGCCTGGAGCCTGTTCCTGGCCGCCGTCCCGGCCGGGGCGAGCGTGCCGCAGGTCGGCGCGATGGTCCGGGCCCGGTGGGTCGCCAGGTTCACCGCGGACGGCCCCTCCGACGCCTCCGCGGCCCGGGTGAGCACCGCCTTCGCCTTCGAGTCCGTGACGGACGAGTTCACCTTCGTGATCGGCCCGATCCTGGCCTCCGGCATCGCCGCCCTCGCCAACCCGGCCACCGCCCTGGTCGCCGAGGCCTCGCTGACCCTCGTCGGCGGCCTGGCCTTCGCCGCGCAGCGGGGCACCGCCCCCGCCCGGATCGTCCCGGAACCCGGCGTCAAGCGCGCCTCGGCGCTCGCCTCCCCCGGCGTCCGGCTGCTCGCCGGCGCCTTCCTCGGGGTCGGCGCGGTGTTCGGCGGCATGCAGGTCTCGGTGAACGCCTTCGCCGACTCGGTCGGGCGGCACGACGCCGGCGGCACCGTGTACGGGATCTTCGCCGGCGGCTCGATGCTGGCCGGCGTGCTGTACGGCGTGATCGCCTGGCGGCGGCCGGTGCAGCAGCGGATGCTCATCAGCTACGCGCTGCTGGTGCTGGGCTGCTCGGTGCTGTGGGCGATGCCCGACCTGGTCGCGCTGACCGCCGCCGGGCTGGTCTGCGGACTGGCCATCGCGCCGACCCTGATCAGCGGCTACACCCTGGTCGAGACGCTGGTCGCGGACGGCGCCAAGACGGAGGCCTTCACCTGGCTGACCGGCGCGATCGGGCTGGGGCTGGCGGTCGGCTCGATGGCCGCGGGCCGGCTGATCGACGGGCACGGGCCCTCGACCGGCTTCCTCGTGCCGGTGGCCGGGGCCGGGCTGGGACTGGTGGCGCTGGTCTCGCTGCGGCACCTGCTGGTGGCGCCGGGGAGCGCCGGGGCGGGCGCCGCTTCCGCGGGCGGTCCGGGTGCCGACTCGGGCACCGACGCGGGTGCCGGTTCCTCGGGACTCGGCGGCGCCGGACGGCTGGTGGGCGCGGCCGAGGGCTGAGCGGCGCGGCGGTCCGAGGGCCGGTCCGGCCCATCTCACACCCGAGTCGCTGGACTGATCCCGCGGAATGCCGCATCATTGACCATCGTTAGCACTCATCACGCGAGAGTGCCAGGAGGAAGACAAGTGCCCACGTACCAGTACCAGTGCACCGAGTGCGGCAACGGCCTGGAGGCGGTGCAGAAGTTCACCGACGAGGCGCTGACCACGTGCCCCGACTGCCAGGGACGGCTCCGCAAGGTCTTCTCGGCCGTGGGCGTCGTGTTCAAGGGCTCCGGCTTCTACCGGACCGACAGCCGTTCGTCCTCCAGCAGCTCGGTGGGCGCCGGGTCCTCGTCGACCCCCTCGACGTCGACCAGCACGTCCACGACCTCCTCGACGTCGTCGAGCTCCGGCTCCTCGACCTCGTCCAGCCCGGCTCCGGCCGCGAGCTGATCTCGGCGCCGGGCACCGGCCCGGACGGCCCGTAGACCTGGGAGAGGCCCGTCGGCCCCGCATCCACGCGGGGGCGGCGGGCCTTTCCGCGCGTCCGGGGCGGGTGCGGCGTGCGCGGAACGCCCGTTTCGGGGGCAGCGAGCGCGGATTCAGGGGCGTCCCGTCAACCTGGGCAGCCCCGGTTCACCGGCGCGAGTGTACGAAGTTGTCCACAGGGGCGGGGTTTTCCACAGCCCTGGGGAAAGGGCTTCCGGAGTCCGGCGGAAACGCCCATCGTGTGGGCATCCGGTCCGCGAGGGGCCGGCCCGCCGACAGTCCGGAGGTGCGCCGATGACGGCCACGAGCTTCTCCCTGCCCCTGCCACTGCCACTGCCCGCGCCCGCCGTACCGCCCCGGCAGGAGCTGCCGAGCTTCCCGCCGATCCGGCGCGGGTGCGGCGGGTGGCACCGCTGGCGCAGTGCGGTGCGACGGCGGGCCGGGGTGCCCCTCCTGGTGCTGCTCGCGGTGGCGGCCGCACTGGCGCTGGGGCCCTCGCGGGCGGGTCTGCCGCCGCCCCAGGACGGCGCGTTGGGCCGGACGGGTTGTCAGTCCGGAGCTCCGGAAGATCACCCGTAACCGGAAGGCGACTTCGTCGTTCGAGGCGGCATGAAAGGCTTCAAGGAATTCCTGCTGCGCGGAAATGTCGTCGAACTCGCCGTGGCCGTGGTCATCGGCGCGGCCTTCACCACCATCGTCAACGCCTTCGTCAAAGGCGTGATCAATCCGATCGTCGGCGTATTCGGGACGAAGGACCTCGCGTCCTACAGTTCCTGCCTCAAGGGGCCCTGCGAGGTCGGCCCGACCGGTGAGGTCACGTCCGGAATCCTCATCCTGTGGGGATCGGTGCTCAGCGCCGCGCTCCAGTTCCTGATCACCGCGGCGGTCGTCTACTTCGCCCTGATCGTGCCCATGAACAGGATGGCGGCCCACCGCAAGACCGCCGCCGAGAAGGCGGCGGAGGCCGAGGCCAAGGAGGTCCAACTGCTGACCGAGATCCGCGACGCGCTGGTCACGCCGCTGCGCTGACCGGTGGGCGCCGCTCGTCCCCCTCCCTGCCCCGTCTCTCAGCCCCCGTGGTGCGGCGGGCGCTGACTCAGGTACCAGTCCAGCCCCCGCCCACCGCTCTCCCCCGCCCCGGGGCGTCCGCCCCAGCCGGCGTCGGTGTCGTCACCGGACTGCTGGTCCAGCGGATCCCGGAAGACCAGCCGGGCCTTGGCGTCCGCCGCGGCCTTCCGGGGCTCCGCCGCCCGGTCCGGCTCCTGCGCCCTCTCCCGGCCCTCTTCCTGTCCCTGCTCGCTCACGCCGTCCACTCCGTCCGCTCGTTTCCTTCCAGCCTAAGAGGCCCGTGGCACGCCTCGGGCCCTGGCGCGGAGCGCTCCGCATCAGGGCCCGGGTGAGGGCTCGGCCGGAGCCGACCCGTCCGTCAGGCGGCTTCGAAGCCCGCGTGGTCCGCGATCTTCTTCAGCTCCGCAAGCGCGTGCTTCTCGATCTGGCGGATCCGCTCACGGGTGAGCCCGTGCTGCTTGCCCACCTCGGTGAGGGTGCGCTCGCGGCCGTCCTCCATCCCGTAGCGGGAGCGGATGATCGAGGCGGTGCGGTCGTCCAACCGCCCGATCAGGCCGTCCAGTTCCTCGCGACGGAGCATGACCATCACGGCGTCCTCGGGGGACGTGGCCCCGGTGTCCTCGACGAGGTCGCCGAACTGGGTCTCGCCCTCGTCGTCGACCGACATGTTGAGGCTGACCGGGTCGCGCGCCCAGTCCAGCACGTCCTTGATCCGGGCCTCGGTGGTGTCCAGCTCGGCCGCGATCTCGGCCGGCTCCGCCTCGCGGCCCAACTCCTTGGACTTCTCCCGCTGCACGCGCCGGATCCGCCCCAGCTCCTCCACCAGGTGCACGGGGAGCCGGATGGTGCGGGACTGGTCGGCGATGGACCGGGTGATCGCCTGCCGGATCCACCACGTCGCGTACGTGGAGAACTTGAAGCCCTTGGCGTAGTCGAACTTCTCGACGGCACGCACCAGGCCCGCGTTGCCCTCCTGGATGAGGTCGAGCAGCGGCAGGCCGCTGCGCGGGTAGCGGCGGGCGACGGCGACCACGAGCCGGAGGTTGGAGCGGATGAAGACGTCCTTGGCCCGTTCGGCGTCGGCGGCTATCGCCTCCAACTCCTCCCGCGTGACGCCGGCGGGGAGCCCGCCCTCCTCCTCCAGCAGGTGCTGGGCGTACACGCCGGCCTCGATCCGCAGCGAGAGCTCGACCTCCTCGGCGGCATCGAGCAGGGGTGTCCTGGCGATCTCGTCGAGGTACATGCCGACCAGGTCGCGGTCGGCCTCGAGGTTGGTCGGGCGGGCCGCGCGACTCCGGTCGGCCCTGTCGCGAACGACGGCACGGGTGGCCATGCTTGCTCCCTTTGCTGGTGTTGCCGAGGTCTGCCTGCCTGCCTGGTGAGGGCAAGAAGTGCGGGCCCCTGGGGGCTCACACGTAACGATCCAACGAACAGATTCCGGACAACATTCCCAAGTCACTCAGATTCTTCCCGGCGATGCAGTATCCTGCCGGTTTTCACCCCGGCTTTGGACACTGGGTGACCGATCGGGCACTTTCCGCGCCACCGGGTGACCGTTCCGGGAGCGCTTTCTTCACTCCACCCACACGCGGCCACCTGCTACCCCGTTGAACCCGCGAACGGCCGTCGGCGTTCCCCGCGCGCCCGCGCTCCGCCCGCACACACCCGGGCGCACGCAGATCCTCCGCACAAACGATGCCGAATCGCTATCACTCCGGCCCTTGCCGGGCACAGGACACTGGGAAGGTGTCAGCCATGCACCTGACCAACAGCACGACCAACCTCACTGCGCGTAACCGCAGTCTCCTTCGGGACGCCGCGCTCGCGCTGGGCTGTGCCGCGCTGTTCAGCCTGCTGGCGGTCCTGGTCACCGGCCACTGGCGCCCGCTGGCCCGCTTCGACCAGGAGTGGATCGGCGAGCTGCACACCTACGCCCGGGGGCACCGGATGTGGACCGCCTCGGTCCAGACGCTCTCGGACATCGGCGGCACCACCACGATGCGCCTGCTGCTCGGCATCGCCGCCGGGTGGCTCTGGTTGATCGGCGCCCGGGTGCTGGCCGGCTGGGTGGCCGCCCAGACCCTGGTCGGCTGGGGCGCCCAGTGGGCGCTGAAACTGGCCTTCGGCCGCAGCCGCCCCTCCTTCACGGATCCCGTCTCGCACGCCGGCGGCCCCGCCTTCCCCTCCGGGCACGCCATGGCCTCGGCGATCACCTGCGCCGTCCTGGTCGGCCTGCTCTGGTACCGGGTGCACCGGCGCGGCCGGACCGCCGCCTGCGTGGTGGCGGCGGCGACGGTGCTGACCATCGGCTGGACCCGGGTCGCACTCGGCGTGCACTGGCCCAGCGACGTCCTGGCCGGCTGGCTGGCCGCCGGGATCGTGCTGGGCGCCGTGACCGCGGTGATCCAGCTCTGGCGACCCGGCGCACTCGCCCGGGACGTACGGCGGGTCAACTGGCGCACCAGGCCCCGGGTGCAGCGGGTCGTCGTATCGGCCGGACGGTCCTCGCGCACCACCGCCCCGCACGACGACGAGGCCCCGGCCGACCGGGCCGACCGAGCCGACCGGCCGGACGGGAGCGTCCGTTGACGGCGGGAACGCCCGTTGACGCTCCGTCATCGGGAGCGCATAGGGTGACGGCCGTGTCCGATACCCTCGCCCCCGGTTCCCCCGCCGCGTCCGTACCGGCCCCCGGTTACCCCGGGCGCCCGCTGCGGATCGCCACCGTCCAGGCCCGAGCCGTGGCCGGCGACATCCCGGCCAACGCCAAACAGGCCGCCGGACTGATCCGCGAGGCCGCCCGGGACGGGGCCCGGCTGGTGCTGTTCGCGGAGAAGTTCCTCTCCGGCTACGAGCCCGAGCTGATCAGCTCCGACCCCGTCGCGTACGCGGTCCGGCCCGGCGATCCACGCCTGGCGCCGATAGCCGAGGCCTGCCGCGGGACCGGCACCGCCGCGATCGTCGGCGCCGCCGTGCACGACGGACCCGACCTGCGCATCTCCGCCCTCGTCTTCGGCCCGGACGGCGGCTTCGTCACCCGCTACGACAAGCAGCACCTGTTCAGGTCCGAGCGCGACTACTACCGGCCCGGCACGGCCGGCTGCACCCTGGAACTGGACGGCTGGCGACTCGGCCTCGGGATCTGCTACGACTCCGGCTTCCCCGAGCACGCCCGGGCCGCCGCGCTCGACGGCTGCCACGCCTACCTGGTCGGCGCGCTGTTCTCCAAGGGCAACGGCCACCACGAGTCCCGCACCTGGTTCCCGGCCCGCGCGCTCGACAACACCCTCTACACGGTGCTCGCCAACCACATCGGCCGGACCGGCAGTTGGGACACCTGCGGCGGCAGCGCGGTCTGGGGCCCGGACGGGCGGCTGATCGCCGAGGCGAGCGAGGACCGGCGGGAACTCGTCGTCCACGACCTCGACCCGGCCGTCCTGCGCGCCACCCGTGAGTCCGATACCCTCCTCGCCGACCTCGCCCGCACCGCCGACAGCCCGCCCACGCCGCGGGCCCGGTTCACCCTGGGCTGAGCCCCGGCTCCGGCCGGAGCCGCCCCCGCCCCGGGCCGGACCAGCAGCCCCGCCCTCGGCCCCCGGCCCGGTGCGGCCCGCCGAGGGCGGCCCCGTCAGGAGGCCCGCATCGCGGCCACCGCCGTCATCCGGCCGACCCGGCGGGCCGGGAGCACCGCGGCGGCGAGGCCGACCAGGACGGTCAGGGCCAGGGCGGCCAGGATCGGCAGGAGCGGCGGGGTACCGACGGTGCCCAGTGTCGAGGTGATCGAGCGGGCGGCCGTCCAGCCGTAGGCGACGCCCAGCACGGTCCCGACCAGGGCGCCGGCCAGGGAGAGCAGCAGTGCCTCCAGGGTGAGCATCCGGCGCAGTTGCTCACGCGACATCCCGATCGCGCGCAGCATGCCGATCTCGCGGGAGCGTTCGCTGATGCTGAGCATCAGGGTGGCCGCGACGCCGAGGCCGGCGATGGCGACGGAGAAGGACAGCAGGGCCATGCTGACGGTCTTCAGGCGGTCGAGCAGGACGCGCAGGGTGTCGGCCTGGGCGGCCGTGTCGGTGACGGTCAGTTGCGGGTGGTCGGCGAGGGCGCGGTCCAGGGCGCGTCGGGCGGTGGGGCGGTCGCCGCCCGCGGCCGGGCTGATCCAGGCCGTGGTGACGGCTGCGCCGGGGGCGAGGCGGTCCAGGGTCGCGGGCGTCACCAGCAGGGTGGCATCGGTCTGCAGGGTGAACGGCAGGCTGCTGCGGCCGGGTTGGAGCCGCAGCTCGACGTCGCCGGCCCGGCGCGTCCCGGTGTCGCCGAGCCCGCTCAGCGCGCCGCCCCCGGTGAGCGCGCGGGCCCGGTCCACGTCGTCGGTCGAGGAGTTGAGCCGGGTGGGGTCGACGGCGGCGACCACGGTGGGCCGGCCGTCGAGGTCGACGGTGGCCGACCGGACCGGGGTGACGGTCAGTCCGGGCTCGGCGCCCAGGGCCCCGAGCGCCCCGGCGGGCAGGGCGCCGCCGCCGGTGACGGTCGCCGAGAAGACACCGGGCTGCCGCGCGGACACCACGGGCACCAGGGAGCGCGAGGTGAGGTCCAGCGCGGTGACCGCACCGACCATCACGGTCACGCCGAGCAGCAGGGCCGAGCCGGTGGCACCGGTGCGGCCCGGGTTGAGCCGCAGCTGCTGGGTGGCGAGCCGCCCGGCCGTACCGCCGAGCCTGCGGGCGGGCCGGCCGAGCAGGCCGACGACCGCGGGGAGCACCCGGTGGGAGAGCCGCAGCACTCCGAAGAAGTTGGCGATCGCCCCGACGGTGACGGCGAGCAGCGACAGCGGCGGCGGGGTCACCGCCCCGGCCACCAGCAGCGCCGTGCCCGCGAGCAGCAGCCCGGTGGTCCACACCGCGGCCCGCGCCCGGGCGGCCCCGTCGGCCGGAGCGGCGGTGCCGCCGAGCGCGGCGATCGGCGGCACCGCCGCGGCGGCCTTCGCCGGGCCGCGGACGGCCAGCAGGGTCAGCAGCACCCCGAACAGTCCGGCCAGCAGGCAGGTCAGCGGGGAGGGCATCAGCGACAGGTGCACCGGTCCGAGGTCGAGCCCGCCGATCACGGCGGTGCCGAGCGCGCCGAGGCCGACCCCCAGCAGCACGCCCGCCGCCGAGGCTCCCACCCCGAGCAGCAGCCCCTGGCGGCGGATCAGCCGGCGCAGCTGCTGCCGGTCGGCGCCCACGCAGCGCAGCAGGGCGAGTTGGCGGGTCCGCTGGGCGAGCACGACCGTGAAGGTGTTGCCGACCACCATCCGCGCCACCGCGAGCGCGATCAGGACGAAGGAGAGCGCGGCGATCAGCACCACGCCGTACATGGTGCTGCTCTGCCGGGTCGCCTCGGCGACCGAGGCCTCGTGGGTGTGCACCTGGGCGCCGGTGCCGAGAGCGGCGCGCAGGGCGTCGACGGTCCCGGTCCGGGAGGCGTCGGGGGTGACCCTGACGTCGATCCGGTCGGTGGTGACGCCGGTCGCGTAGTCGGCGACCGCACTTGCCGGGACGCCGATGATCGGGACTCCGGCGAGGCTCGGTGCGCCCCGCTCGTCCAGGGTGCCCACCAGCCGGGCGGTGGCGGCGCTTCCGTCGGCCCGGGTCAGGTGGACCTCGGCGCCCACGGCGGCGTCCAGCCGGTGCACCGTCCCGGTGTCGAGCAGCACCTCGCCGGGGCCGGCGGGCCAGCGGCCGTCCTTGAGCAGCTGCCAGCGCAGCGCCGGGTCCTCGGCGACGGCGCTGACCGCGGCGGTGCGGTCGAGCGGCCGTCCGTCGGCGGCCAGCACGGCGCCCTTGCCGGTCAGTCGCGGGGCCGCCGAGGCGACTCCCGCGGTCTGCCGGATCCGCTCCGCGGCGGCCGGGTCCAGTCCGCCGGCTCCGCCGGCCGTGGCCTTCGCGGTCACCTGGATGTCGGCGGGCCCGACCTCGGCCGCCGCGGTCTGGCTGTAGGAGTCCACCAGCGCGCCGCTGCCGCTGACGGAGGCGATCAGGAAGGCCACCCCCAGCGCGATCGCGGCACCGCTCAGGAGCAGTTGGCGCAGTTGGCCGCGCAGCTCGGCCACGGTGTATCGGTACGTCGTCATGGTTCCCCGGCTCGTCCGCCCTGGCCGGGAACGGTGCTCCGGCAGGGGTCTCGTCGAGCCTAGGAGGGGGGTGGCCGCGAGCCATCGGCACGAGGTCTGTTTCATGATCACACCGTGGACGGACGGTCGTGCTCCGCCGCCTCCTCCTGGAGGAGTACGCCGCCCCTGACGCCGCCCGCCCCGGGTGTGCCGACGGCCGCCCGCCCCGGGGAGGGACGGACGGCCGGTTCGACGGGCCTGGTGCGGCGTCAGCTCGTCTCGTAGCGGCCGAACACGTCGATGATCAGGTTGGTCGGCGACCAGCTCCGGTTCCAGACGTCGATCGTGTCGGTGTTCCTGAGGCTCGCCTGCACGAGGTTCGACACGGTGGCGCCCTTCTCCCAGTTCAGGACCGAGGAGTCCGGCGGCGTCGGCCGGACGGCCTTGCCGGAGCTGTAGTCGGCCGCCCGGTTCGGGTCCGGGGCGACCGAGAGGTGCCCGCCGCCCTGGGTGTTGGTCACCGTCACGTTCATGACGACGGAGTCGAACGAGCCGAAGATCTGCGGAACGTAGTGCCGGTAGTAGTTCTGCCCGGTGACGCCTCCGGTGCCCCAGGTCCGGTCGTCGAGCTCCCGCGTGGGCTCGGTCGGCATGTAGGCGGCCCTGCCGTCGGCGCTGTAGTAGCCGGTGACGTCGACGATCACGTCCGCGCCGGACCAGGAGCCGTTGCGGACGGTCACCTTGCCGTCCGGGCCGACCGGCACGATCACCGCGTTGGCCACCGTCTGCCCGGGCTCGAAGTTCAGGTTCGACGTGCCCGGCACCCGCCCGCCGCTCGGCGAGACCGTCAGGTGGCCCGAGCCCTGCGGGTTCGTCACCGTGACGTTCAGCGCCACGGCCGCCACGCCCTGGGCGGGGAGCCCGCCCTCGCCCGCGACCTGGAGGTCGAAGGTGCTCTGGCCGGCGGCCGGCCCCTGCGCGGTGCCCCTGCCCTCGCGGGTGTCGGCGATCCGGGCCGGCTTCATCGAGGTGTACCCGTTGGCCGCGGTCCTGCTGAAGTAGCCCGTCACGTCGGCGATCAGGTCCAGCGGGCCGCCGCTGCGGTTGACCAGTTCGACGCACCCGTCCGCGCCGACCGGCACGATCGCCAGCGTCGGCACCGTCCGCCCCGCCGTGAAGTTCACGTTCGAGGTCGTCGGCTGCTTCGTGCCGGACGCGTACGCGATGACGTGCCCGTCCGCCACCGCGTTCGTCGCGGTGAGGTTCAGTGCCACCGCCGTCACCCCGGCCGGGATGCCGCCGTTGCCGGCCACCTTCACCTTGGTGGTGCCGAACGCGGCGACCGCGCCGGCGGCCGGGGCCCCGGTGCCGTCCCGGGTGTCCAGCAGCCGGGTCGGCGCGTACGGGGTGAACTCGGAGCCGTCCACGACCACGTCGAAGGTGGTGGTGTCGGTCAGCTTGCCGACCGGCTCGGTCGCCGTGACCGTGACCGTGTGGGCACCCGCCTTGGCGAACGTGTGCTTGAGGTACACGTTCTCCCCGGGCATGCCGAACTCCAGGCCCTCGGGGGTCCCGTCGCCCCAGTCGACCGTGTAGTTGATGACGGCGTACTTCAGGTCGGTGGAGACTCCGGCCGCCATCCCCATGCCGTGCGCGTTGGAGGTGGACGAGCCCGTGAACACCCGGAAGTACGGTGCGGCGGCCGCGGCCTTCGGCGCGGTCTCGGCCTCGGTCCTGGCCTCGGCCCCGGCGGCGGCGTCCTTCGCGGACTGCTCGGTGGCGGCCTCGACGGCCGCCTCCTGCCGCTCGGCCGCCTTCTGCTGCTCGGTCGTCCCCTTCGCGGCCCCGGCGGCCGGGGCGGTGGCGTCCGCGGCCCGGCCCGGGCCGGTGGACGGAGCGGCCGCCTGCGCCGTGGCGGGTACGAAGCCGACGACTGCCGCGACGACGGCGGCGGAGATCATGAAGCGGTGACGGTGCACCGGCCCCCCAGTACTTGAACGAGTTCAAAAAGCCTGGGCCAGAGCCTACCCGAGCAAAGGTTCGGACCCGATGGAATATTCGGCCGCCTCCCGACGGGAGGAGGACGGGAGGCCCGGACCGGCCGGACCGGGCCGGAAAGCGGCACAGGCCCCCCGCCCGACGCGGGCGGAGGACCTGTGACCTGCGTGTTCGCTGTGCCCCAGACAGGAATCGAACCTGCGACACCGGCTTTAGGAGAGCCGTGCTCTATCCCCTGAGCTACTGAGGCACGGCCTGAGTGCTACCAGGCCGTTCACAGCGTACCGGATCCGGGCTGGGGCGAGGGGTGACGGCGGGGGTGCGGGCGGCCGATGGGGCGTCAGGGCGGGTCAAGTAGCCTGCCGGGCAGGGTGGGATCCGCCCGGGCCCCCGCGCTAAGGAGACGAAGGACCCGATGAAACCTGCTGTGCGCCCGGTGGGTCGGCTGTTGGGGCAGGTGTGGGTGTGGCCCGTGGTGGTCATGCTGGCCGTGGGCGGGTACCGGCTGGGCACACCGGACCTGTGGCGGGACGAGATGGCGACCTGGACGGTGGCCACCCGCTCGCTGGACGACATGCTGCGGCTGCTCCAGCACGTCGACGCCAGCAACGGCGCGTACTACCTGCTGATGCACGGCTGGACGGCGGTGTTCGGCGACTCGACGGTCTCGCTCCGAATACCCTCCGTGCTGGCGATGGCCGGGGCGGCGGCGTTCGTGTCGCTCACCGCGCGGAAGCTGTTCGACAACCGGGTGGCGGCGGTCACCGCCGGCCTGCTGCTCGCGGTGCCCCCGGAGATCTCCCGCTACGCCCAGGAGGCGCGCTCCTACGCGCTGGTGACCTGCGCGATCGCGGCGGCCTCGTACTTCCTGCTGCGGGCGCTGGAGCGGCCGGCCTGGCGGCGCTGGGCGCCGTACTGCGTGGCCATGGCGCTGGCCGGCGCCGGGCACCTGGTCTCCTTCAGCACGGTCGCCGGGCAGGTGGCGCTCCTGGCGCTGCACCTGTGGCGCACCCGCCCGGAGGCGGACCGGCGGCTGCTCTGGCAGTACCCGCTGGCGGTCGTGGTGGCGGCGCTTCCGGTGCTGCCGGTGGTGCTGCTGGGCAGCCGGCAGTCCGACCGGCAGCTGGGCTGGATACCGACGCCCTCCATGCGCGGCCTCGCCTACTTCGGCGAGCGCCTCTTCGGCTCGGACCTCGTGTTCTACTCCTTCGTCCCGCTGGCGCTGCTCGCGCTGGCACTGCCCGGCCGACGGCTCCGGGCCTGGCAGGCGCTGCTGCTCGCGGAGCTGCCGGTGGTGAGCGTCTGGCTGGTGTCCCGGCTGACCGACACCTCGTACTTCCTCGGGCGGTACCTGCTGTTCACGGTGCCCGCCTGGGCGGTGCTGGCCGGCGGCGGCGCCGGGGCGGTGTACGGCGCGGTGGCGGCCCTGGCCCGGCGGCGCGGCCGGGCGCCCCGCGCGGTCGTCGCGACGGCCGGGCTGCTGACGGTCGGGCTGCTCGCGGTGCCGGCCGTGGCAGCGCTGCCGAAGCAGTCCACCGTCCGGTACGTGGGCTCGCACAACGGCTCGGAGGAGCCGTTCAAGGCGGCGGCCCGGGAGATAGCGGCCGGCTACCGCTCCGGGGACGGGCTGGCGGCCCCGCTGGGCGACCAGTCCTGGGCGATGGCCTGGCCGGGTGTCAGCTACTACCTGCCCGCGGACGTCGCCCCCTTCCCGGTCTTCGTCGCGCAGAGCGCCGACGACGCCGAGGAGCTCTGGCCGACGCCCTGCGCGCAGCCGGTGGACTGCCTGGGCGGGGTGCCCCGGATCTGGCTGCTGGTCCTCGGCGACACCCAGGACCCGCTGGGCGCGATGCCGGGGGACCAGGCGGAGGCGCTCCGCGCCCAGTACGGCGACCCGGACCGGGTGACGCCGCTCGGCGGCCTCACCCTCGCCCTGCTCGACCGGGACGTGTAGGCGCCGGGGCAAGGAGAAGGGGAGCCGGTGCGTACCGGCTCCCCTTCTCCTTGCCTCCGTGCCTCGGCGGCTCAACGCCTCACAGCGTGCGCAGCAGCCGGGACTGGATCGACGGCGGGTTCAGGTCGGACTGGAGGGCCACCGGGACCTCCGCCTTGTCGTCGCCCGAGCCCACCCGCAGCACGCCGACCTCCTTGCCGGCCGGCTCGCTGTGGCCCATCTTCGCCGACTCCAGGGTGACCGTGCCGGAGATGCCGGGGAAGCCCGCCACCACCAGGTCCTTGGTCGCGACGACCGCGACCTTGCGGCCGAGCCCGTCGTCCACCGAGCCGACGACGTCGCCCTTCTTCACCACGGTCTGACCGGTCACGCCGTTCTGCGCGGCCTGGATCTGCTTGCCGCTGACCTTGAGCACGCTCTCCAGGATGCCGTCCCCCGGGGCGAGCACCGCCGGCGGCTGGCCCAGCGTGACGCCCAGGATCATCCGCTTCACGCCGCCGATCTCCTTGTACGCGGCCCACATCAGGCAGCCGCCGGCCGGGGTGCTGGAGCCGGTCTTGACGCCGATGACGCCGGTCTTCGGGTTGATCAGGTTGTTGGTGTTGGGGATCTTCACGTTGTTGAAGTTGGTCTCCGGGGTGGAGACGATCTGCCGGAAGATCTCGTCCTGCATGACCTGCTCGGCCAGCTTCAGCTGGTCCTTGGCGGTGGACTTGGTGTCCGCGTTGAAGCCCGCCGGGTCCGCGTAGATGGTGTTGGCCATGCCGAACTTGCTCGCGGTGTCGTTCATCAGCTTGACGAACTCGTCCTCGGAGCCGGAGTGGTAGCGGGCGAGCAGCCGGGCCACGTTGTTGGCCGAGGGCAGCATCAGCAGTTCCAGCGCCTGGTACTCGGTGAGCACCTGGCCCTCGGTGAGGGTCACCCGGGACTCGTCCTTGTTCCCGGACTCCTGCGCGGCCTGCTTGTCGACGGTGATCTTCGGGCCGCTCTCCCCCTTCTTCAGCGGGAACTTCTGGAGGATCAGGTAGGCGTTCATCACCTTGGTGACGCTGGCGATCGAGGCCGGCGTCTCCTGGCCCGAGCTGCCGAGGCTGCCCACGCCGACCACCTCGGCGGCGGACTGGCCCTTGGCCGGCCAGGCCAGGTCGAGCGCGTCGCCGGAGAAGCTGAAGCTGCCCGCGGCGGTCATCCTCAGCTTGGGGTCCGGCAGCGGACGCAGCAGCTGGGCCACCGCGAGCGCGCCGAGCACCACGGCGAAGAAGACCGTCCAGATGGTCACCCGCTTGAGGGCGCGCCGCAGCGGCGAGACCGGGCGGGCGTTGAGGGAGGCCAGGACCTCCATCGCCTCGGCGGTGTTCTCCGGCGACGGCAGCGGCTCCGGGGCGGGCAGCGGCTCGGGCTTGGGCAGCGGTGGGACCGGCGGCACCGGCCGCGGGTCGGGCTCCGGCAGCGGCTTCGGGGCCGGTCGGGGAGCGGGGGTCGGCTTCGGCAGCGGCGCCGGGCCGGGGGTCGGCTCGGGCTCGGGGAGGGGCTTGGGCTTCGGCTCCGGCACGGTGCCGGACGCGGGGACGGCGGCCGCGGCGCGCAGCGGCGCGGGCTTCTCCAGCTTCGCGCCCCGGCCCGGCTGCTTGTCCGGCTTCCGGCCCGACGGCTGACCAGGCTGCCCGGTCTTGGTCAGCGCGAGGGTCACGGCGCCCTTCGCGGGGGCGTCCTCGGCGGCGGTGTGCCCGGCGTCCGCGGTCTCCTCCGGGTCGCCCTCCGTCCCGTCGGCCTCGGCGGCCGCGTCGTCAGCCGTCGCCGCTTCGGTCTGTCCTCCGGCCTTCCCGACCGACTCGTCGGCCGGCTTCCCGGTCGGCTTCCCGGCCCCCGCGGAGGCGGAGGCGGAGCCGGTCTCCCCCGACGACTCGGCCGCCTTCTCCCCGGCCTTCCCGGCCTTCCCCGCCACCGCGCCGGCCGTCCGGATGGCGAGACGGGGGTCGGCGGCGACCGGACGCGCGGCGGGCTCGGCCGCCTCCGCGGTGTCCGGCGAGGACTCCTTCTCCTTGTCCCCACCTTCGGAAGTGCTCTCGCCGGCGGGCTTCACCAGCGCCTCGGGCAGCCGCAGCGCGGTGGTCCTGTCGTCCACCGGCAGCCGCAGCATCGTCGTCCTGCTGTCCACATCCCGGACGCGGAGCTCCACGGTCAAGCCGCCCTTGGGCGTCTCCGCGGGAGCGTCGGCGGCCGGCTCCGGAACCGTCTCCGGAGCCGTCTCCGGGCCCGTCCCGCCGGAGGTCTCCGCAGGAGCGTCCGGGGAGGCGTCGGCGGCGGAGGTCCCGGAGGTCCCGGAGGTCGCCCCGGCGGCGCCGGGGGCTGACGCGCGGTCGGCTGACGCACGCTCGGCCGATGCGCCCCGGCCGCCCCCGGCGGCCTCAGTGGCGGCCTCGGCGGCGGCCCCGGCAGCGCCGGCCGACGCACCGGTCCGTTCGCGCTCGCGGTCCCGCTGCCGCTCGTCGCCGTCCCTCAGCACCCTGTCGGGGGACTCGCCCACGTATCCCAGCCTCCTCAACGCCCGGCGGGGCACCGGCGAACCCGATTTCGGGAAGCCGACGCCCCGCTCCGTGTACCTGTACAGTCTCCGCCACCGTCGGCCGATCCGGCCGCGCACACCCCGCCCGACCGGCGCTTATTGTCGGCGCCCGGCCGCACCGCGGTCCGTTCACCGGTCAGACGCCGGGCCCGCCGCCGCCGGTTCCGCGCCTTCACCGCAAGGTCACGATTCGGAGGCGTACTCGACAAGCCCGTGTGAGAGGCGTCACCCTGTCTCTCATCCACGCGGGGAGGCTTGGATGGGCAAGAGCCGCAGAACTGTTCCCGAGGAACTCTTGCTGCTCGCTTTGGACCCGACCACGGGTACCACGGCGCAGCCGCAGACCCTCGACCTCGGACTCGCCGGGGCGCAGCTCGTCGAGCTGTCCCTGGCCGGACGGATCGTACCGGAGGGAGACCGGATCGCCGTCGTGCTCGCACGGCCGACCGGCGACCCGACCCTTGACCACGCACTGGAACTGCTGCGCCGACGCGGCAGTCCGGTCCGCGCGGCGCACTGGATCGGCGGGCCCCGGCTGGGGCTGCGGCAGACGTACCTGGCGCACCTGGAGCGCTGCGGCATGGTCACGGCCGTGCCCGGCCAGGTGTGCGGGGTGCTGCCGACGACCCGGTACCAGGCGTCCGACGACTGCACCAACGCCGCGATCAAGCAGCGGCTGGACACCGCGATCCGCACCGGCGTCCCGCCGGACCCGCGGACGGCCGCGCTCGCCGCGCTCGCCCACTCGGTCGGGCTGGGCAAGCACCTGTACCCGGGCAACGAGGGCCGGTCCTCGCGGTCGCGGCTGCGCGACCTGATCCGGTACGACCCGCTGGGCGGGATGGTCGCGCACGCCGTGATGGACGTGCAGAACGGCCTGCCGGCGCAGCAGAACCGTTCTTCCCAGGGTTCCGGGGCCGCCCCCGGCCGTACGGGCGCCAGTGGTCGCCGATCCACACCGACGGCAGCGAGTCCTCGACCGTCATGGTCAGC